>JAFRTA010000381.1 GCA_017427315.1 Clostridia bacterium | reverse complement strand
TGATTATCTGCCTCAAAAGACGCGATAGCGTTCATTTTTCGACAATCGCGGAGAATAAACCGAGACGCAGAGCGTATCATTATCGTTCTCTCATCCCTCATTCCTTCTCCCTCATCCCTTCGGGCGACAGCCCGACAAATCAGAATTTACTTCGCTCTCGGCTTCGTCAGAAACGACACGGCGAGGCCGCTCATGACCGCGGCGAGGATACCCGCCGAGCCTGCGGTCAGCGGCCCCGTAAACGCGCCGAGGAGCCCCTGCTCCTCCACCGCCTGCCGCGTGCCCTCGACGAGCGCGTTCCCGAAGCCCGTCAGCGGCACGCTCGCGCCGCAGCCGGCGAAGTCCGCAATATATTTATAAACGCCGGTCGCCCCGAGTATGACTCCCGCGACGACGAAGCCCACGAGAATGCGCGCGGGCGTCAGGCGCGTGCGGTCGATCAGCACCTGCCCGACAAGGCAAAAAGCGCCTCCGACAAGAAAAGCGTAAAGATAAATCATTTCGGATCTCCCCCTTTTAAATTATATTTTTCGCAGGGAAAGGAAAATCATTCGTGATTTTTTCGGAAAATTCATTTTTTTCACTCGCGCTGCTGCGCGTCGACGAAACGGACGCCGACGCGTTTTCCCTGCGCGGCGACCCGAATCACGCCGCGCCGCTCTCCCGCGCGGGCAGACAGGCGGCGGGCGCGCTGTTCCTTGCTTTTTACGCCGCGCTCCGTCCGGGCGAAACGCCCCCCGTTCCCGCCGTGGATTACATAAAAAAGGGAAAGCCCGTGCTGCCGGCCTTCCCCGATTTTCATTACAGTATCTCCCACTCCGGCGAATGGGCCGCCGCCGTGTATTCTCCCCTCGGCGCGGTCGGCGTCGATATCCAGAAGATTTCCCGCTTCGCGCCGCGCGTGATGAACAAATGCTTCGCGCCGGACGATATCGCCCTGCTCGAAAAAACGGAAGAAAAACAAAAAGACGCGCTTTTCACGCGTCTGTGGGCGGAATACGAGGCGGTCATCAAGGTCTTCGGCGGCGGGCTTCTCTCTTTATCGAAAGAGCCTTATGCCGAGGCGCGGAAAAATCTGCGGCTGTTCTATCCCGCCGCGCCGGCGGGATACGCGCTCTGCGTTGCGCTCGACGCGCCGAAGCCTTGACGAAACGCCCGTTTTGTTATATTCTGAAATAGATTCGGATTTTATGAGGTGATTCCATGGGTAAATTCATTGCGCTGTTCCTCGTGCTGATGCTCTCCGTTTTCCAGACCGTCGTCCCCCTCGCGAAGGGCGACGAGCCGAAGGTGTCCGCCGTGCGGGAAACGATCGACAGGCTTCTTGAACGCGAGCCGCTCGAAAAGGAATTCTTCGAGGGGCAAAAAAGCGATTACGACTGGAGCACCGCGGACGAATACCGCCTTGAGGATACCGCCGTGCTCGAGAAGCGGCCGGGGAAGGATTTCATCATCCTGAACCTTGCGGATATCCATTTTTCGGACTACGGATACCGTCTGCTGACCTCCGTCGAGGCGGAGGCGACGATCCGCCGCCTCGTGAAGCAGGTCAATCCGGATTTGATCATCCTCTCCGGCGACAACGTATGCAGCGACGAGACGTATTATTCGATGCGCCGGGTCACCGAGCTGATGGAAAGCTTCGGCGTCCCGTGGGCGCCGGTCTACGGAAACCACGACGATGAGGGCAACTGCGACCTGAATTACCTCGCGGACGTCATGATTTCCGGCGAACACTGCCTGATGCGGAAGGGCGACCCGGAGATGGGCGTCGGCAACTATATCGTCAATATCACCGAGAACGGGACGGTCGTCGAGTCTCTGATTCTCATGGACAGCCACCACAGCCAGCCGAACGAGAAGCAGAAGCAGTGGTTCGCGTGGGCCGCAGAGGGCGTCAAAGAGCTCAGCGGCGGGGCCGCGGAGGTCTCGGTATTTATGCACATCCCGCTGCCCGATTATCAGCTCGCCTACGATGAGGCGTGGGACGAAGAGAACGGCAGATGGCGCGACGGCTACGCGGCGCAGGGCGAGCTGCACGAGAAAATCTGCTGTGAAAGAGACGCCGACGGCGCGCCGCTGCAGCGCGGATTTTTCGACGCGATCGAAGAAAGCGGCAACACAAAATTCGTCTTCTGCGGTCACGAGCACATGAACGATTTTTCGATCGAATACCGGGGCGTGCGCCTGACTTATATGCTCAAGCTCGGCTACGCCTCGGGCTTTCAGCCGGGCTTCAACGGCGGCACGCAGATCGCCGTCGGAGACGACGGGATCAGCCGCATCACGCATCTTGCGGTAAACGGCGGACTGTTCAAGGGGATCGTCGACGTCAAATACTGATTTATCGGGCTGTCGCCCGAAGGGATGAGGGAGAAGGAATGAGGGATGAGAGAACGATAATGATACGCTCTGCGTCTCGGTTTATTCTCCGCGATTGTCGAAAAATGAACGCTATCGCGTCTTTTGAGGCAGATAAT
>JAFRTA010000380.1 GCA_017427315.1 Clostridia bacterium | reverse complement strand
TCATGACAAGACCGATATCGAGGCCGAGCGTGAAGGACATGAAGCACAGGGCGAGAAAGCCGAACGCCGTGGTCAGCGAGGAGCCGGAGATGGAAAGGAACGTGCCCCCAATCGCCCGCGCCATCGCCTCGGTCTTATCGGAGCATTTTTGTTTTTCCTCGGTAAAACGGTCAATCAGAAAGACCGAATAATCCATCGTAATGCCGAGCTGCAGGATCGCGGCGATACTCTGGGTAATATAAGAAATGCTGCCGAACGAAAAATTCGTTCCCATATTATAGAGCACAGCGTAGCCGAGGGAAACCAGCACGATTATCGGCAGGGAATAGGAATCCATCGTGAAAAACAATACGGCAAGCGCGAAAGCGACCGCGACTGCCGAGTAGACGGGCGCTTCACTTTCCACAAGGTTTTTAATATCGACGCCGATTACGGAAAGGCCGCTGATAAAACAGTTTTTCGTCATCACCTTGCGGATCTCGCCGATCGCTTTCATCGTCGCGTCCGAAGCGCCTTCTTCGCGGAAACGCACGATCATCAGCGTATCCGAACCGTCGGCGGAGTAGAGGGATTCGCGCAGCACGTCCGGCAGGATCTGCGTGGGAATCGAGGTGTCTATCGCCGTTCCGACCCAGAGGACATTCTCGACGCCTTCGATAGCCGAAATGTCGCTTTCCATGTTTTTTGTCGCGTACGGCTCGAAATCCTCGACCGTGATGATAGCGATCGCCGCGTCGTTGAACGTCTTGTCCAGGATCTGTTCCCCCTGGACCGAATTCAGGTCTTTCGGAAGATACGTCAGGATATCGTAGTTGATTCGCGTCGTGATGAAGCCGACGGCCGCCGGGATCAGCAGAAGACTCGCGACCAGCAGGATCGTTTTCGGATGTCGGGCGATGAAGCCCGATAATTTAAGGATCATACGGCGTTCTCCTTTCTTTCGCCGTCAAGCGCTCCCGTCAGCGGGATCGTAAAGCCCTTCAGCGTCAGTTTCCCTTCGAGCGCGTCGCCGACGATGCGGAATTCGCCTGCGCACGGCCGCGTGCCGGTAATAAACCGGAGCTCCCCGTCGAACCGTACGCCGTCACCGCAGTACCGCGCCGCGAGCTCGCTCTGAATCCCGAACAGGGAGAACAGCACGCGCGGGGAGCCGCTTTCCGCGTCAAGCAGCGACAGGGAGCCGCAGCGGAGTCCCAACGGCGCCTGCAGCGTGATGTGATACGTATTGCGCATATTACCGCCTCCGGTTATCAGTATAACCGGCGTGCGGGAAAAATGAAATATACAGATTCGGGCTTGTGTAAAAAACCAGACAAAACAGCCCGCATGTCGTATAAGACGCGGAAAATGAAGAAAAGTTCATGCCGTTGCTCTTGTCAAATCCCGTACGATATTATATAATGTATCCGCAGAAAAGAGCGGAGGTGGGCGAATGAAACAGCGTGAACTCTCTTACAACACAAAAGCGGCGCTTGCCGCCGCGCTGCGCGACAGGCTGAAACGCGAGCCGCTGAACAGAGTTTCGGTAAAGGAACTGTCCGAGGACTGCGAAATCAACCGGCAAACCTTCTACTACCACTTCGCGGATATCTACGAGCTGATTTTCTGGGCGTTCCGCGAGGATATGAAAACGCTGACCGAGCGGCAGAACAGCGTGCTGATCTGGCAGGACGGTTTTTATCTCGTGTTCGACTATCTGAATAAAAACAGGGACGTCGCGCTGAACGTTTACCGCAGCGTCGGGCACGAGCTGTTCCGCGACCTGATACACGAAAACGTGTATTCCATTCTTCGGGATACCGTCGCGCAGGATTTCTCGGAGATCGCGCTGCCCGACGGTATGATAGATTTCTATACCTCGTACTGCATTATCTCACTGACCGGACTGGTCGAGAATTGGCTGACCGGCAAACTGAATTACGCGCCCGACGAGATCATCGATAAAACCGAGAGCATCATCAACGCGCAGATAGAAGGAGCAAAGGCAATTTACGGGAAGAAGTGAATACGGAGATTCCGGCAAAGGAGAGATAATATGTTTCGGGAAATGCGCAGGATAAAACAGCGGACCGATACCGCGGGATGCGAGAAGCTTCTGCGGGAAGCGAAACGGGGCGTTCTGTCGGTGCTCGGCGACGGGGGCTATCCCTACGGCGTGCCGATGGATTTCGTTTATGCAGACGGTAAAATATACTTTCATTCGGCAGCGGAAGGACATAAGATCGACGCGCTGAAAAGATGCGATAAGGTTTCGTTCTGCGTAATGAATGAGGGCGAAAAAGAGCCCGGCGAATGGTGGTACCGCTTTTCGAGCGTGATCGTGTTCGGCAGACTGCGCATCGTAACGGATGAAGCGCGCCGGCTCGACGGATTCCGGAAACTCGGAGAAAAGTATTTCCCGGAACAGCGTATGATCGAGGAAGAGATCGGGAAATACGGAAAAAAAGCGCTTCTTCTTGAACTCACGATCGAGCATATGAGCGGGAAGACCGTCAGAGAGAAATAAAAATGAGGTCGGGGATAGTCCCCGACCTCTGTTTGTTTTTTACGGTCTCAGTTTTTCGCAGAGGTTTCTTTGATCCGTTTGATCTCAAATCGCGAGAGCATATAAAGCGCGAAGAAGCCGAGTACGGCGCAAAGGATGCTGACGACCCACATCAAGGCGCTCAGATCGCTGTAAGAGACAGCCGCAGCAGCGCCCGCGCCCTTATCCGCGGGATCGAACAGCAGCGCCGGGATCGAGCCGAGAAGAAAACCGAAGATGGTCAGGTACGTCGGCGTGGGGTAGTTGTTCATCGCGGGCTCGAGGAGCTTTGCGATCAGGAACGTGCCGACGACGCAGACGAGCCCCATCGGGATATACTGCAGCAGCGCCTTGATATCGAGATCGCCGACCGCCGCCATGATCGGCGCGAAAATACCGAGCATCGCGAAAATATGCGTCAGACTGATGCCGGGAACCACCAGCGCGATCGCGGCGAGGATGCCTGCGATGACAGAGAATATAATATACTTCACGGCGCTGTCATGGAACGAGGGCATTCCGCCGCCGAACTGCTGTTTTGTCAGCAGCCAGATGCCGACGACGATCGCGCCGCCGATCAGCGGGCAGACGATGCAGGCGGGAGAGAATTTCTTCACGCGCGCGCTTTTGAGCATCAGCGGGATGCCGCCGGCGATCGCGCCGACGAAGAAGAAGCGGAACGGCACGCCGAAGTTGTTCAGAAGATAAGTGATGAGCTTCGAGAACAGCACCGCGCCGATCACGCCGCCGAGCTGCTCCTCCCAGGAGGCCGCGTCGTTCTCCAGGATGCGGTAGACCTTCTGCTCGAAGAATATCTTTTCGAGGCTCGACCAG
>JAFRTA010000379.1 GCA_017427315.1 Clostridia bacterium | reverse complement strand
GTAGGACGCGAGCAGAGGGATTGCCAGTTGGGTTCGTATTTCATTTTTTATACCTCCTGTTGGTTGGTAAATACTGAATCTGTCGAGGTCTTCGACCTCGGCAGATTCAGTATTTAAGTCCCGAGTACCGAGACCCGAGTCCCGAGGTGTTGGTATCTGCGCCGGATAGCGATAAAGAAATCGCGATATATCTCAGTTTTAACCAAGTCGCACAGACTTTAAGTCTGTATCTTGGGTCTCGGGTCTTGAGTCTCGAGTCTGCAAATCCTGATTTGCCGCTCCGCGACAAATCAGGATTTATTTAACTTAACGATGATCGTAAACACCCCGTCCGCACAGCGCGTCATCTGCTCGCCGCGGTATTTTTTTGCGGTGTCGGTGATGCTGCGCAGACCGAAGCCGTGATTCTTGCCGTCTGTTTTGTCGGAGACGAACCTGCCGCCCACCTGCTTCGGCTCCTCGGCGACGGGGTTTGCGCAGGAGATCACGATATAGTCGTCCGTTCTTGCGATTTTCAGTTTGATGTACCGCTCGTTCCCCTCGGGGATCTTCGCGCAGGCTTCCAGCGCGTTGTCGAGGGCGTTCGCCAGAATGATGCACAGATCCATCGGCTCCGCGAACAGTTCGCCGTCCAGCTTCGCGATCTCGAAGTTCGTGGCGACTCTGTTTTTGTGCGCGGCGGCGAGCTTGTCGTTGAGGATCGCGTCCACCGCAGACTGTCCGCTGATGGTCATGAACGCCGCCTCGTCGACGGTGTTCATCATCGTTTTGATATACGCCTTCAGCTCGTCGTATTTCTCCGTTTCCACGAGAGAATTGAGCACGACGAGCTGGTTCTGCATATCGTGCCGCAGCTCGCGCATACGGGTATAGGAGCTCTCCAGCCGCTCAATCGAACGGCTCTGCATTTCATTCTGTTTTTGCTGCAGCTCATACTGCCGAAGCTGCTCTGCGCTTCTCTGCGAGCGGGCGAACAGAGTGAATACGAGCACATTGATAAAGAACAGACCGATTGCCGCAACGACGATATACCCGTAGATCGTCAGTCCGGGCACGCTGTACTGCGTGCCGTTGACCGTGACCGACGTCACGTCGCCCCAGACGCGCGCTTCGGGGGGCATCGAATCGACGTAATACTGAAATACCGACAACACCGCCACCGTGACGAGAGGCACCGCGAGAAGCGCCAGCCAGTAACGCAGCGCCAGCTCGAGCGTTTTCCGTCTGAGGAACGCGGAGAGCAGGAATACCGTGAGCATCAGCAGGAGCTTGGGCACGATGATGCGCAGGGCGGAGAAAAACAGTGCGCTGTCGAGCCCCGGAAGAAGCGAGGACGGCAGCATGGAAATGAAAATGTTCGCCAGAAAATTCGACAGCGACAACCCGAGTCCCCAGAGAACGAAATAGAGCACGGCGTCGCGGACGTTTCCTTTATACAGCAGAAACAGCATCGAAACGACCAGAAGCACCTCGGCGGCGGTCTTGATCGGATAATTTGAATAAATGAAATTGATGCCGAACAGCGCCGCGGACGCGAGCACGATCACGAGCGCCTGCAGATACTTTTTTTTGAAACGCTGTTCGAAGAAGCTGTCCATCAGGATCACCGACAGAAGGATCTCGATGATCGTCGCGAACGCGTTGATAACGGTAATGATCATAGCTTATCTCATCGTCCAGAGGTATGCGTCGTTCACCGCCTTGCGGTGCTTTTTGCTCACCGGAAGCGTTTCGCCGTTTTTCAGAACCAGCTCGCCCGGCGTGAGTTTTTCGATGCGCGACACGTTCACGAGATAGCTCTGGTGACAGCGCACGAACGCCGCGCCGAGCTGCGCTTCGATATCGTCGAGCTTCGCGTAGGTTTTGTACTCCTCCCGGTCGAGCGCGATGCGCACGACGCGCTTGCTTGATTCAAAATAATTGATGTACTTCGGGTCGAGCCTGATTTTTTCGCTGCCGAACTGAAAGGCGAATACGGGTTCGTCGCCGCTGCCGAGCTCGTGGATCGTGTCGCGCAGAACCTTGTCGAAGCCGTATGCGAGCTCCGTTTTCATCAGATAGCGGAACGCCCGCACCTCGTATCCCCGGAATACGTATTCCGCGGACGAGGTGATGAAAACGATGTATACGCCGCCGTCCTTTTCACGGATGCGTTTCGCGGTTTCGATGCCGTCGGGCCCGTCCATTTTGATATCCAGCAGGATCACGTCGAACGGGTGCTCGTCCGTTTCGTATGCGCGCAAAAGCTCCGCGCCGCCGGAGAACAGACGGACGGAGGCGTCGAGATCCTCCTTCGCCAGGAAGTCCAGCGTTTTTTTCTCAAGCATCGAAAGCGTCGGCGCTTCGTCGTCGCAGATCGCGATTTTCAACTGCTCCATTTTATTCGTCCCCGAATCTGATCCGGAAGGTCTTGATCTCGAACGGGCGGAAGGAGACGGAGAAGTCGTTGACGTTCGCGGGGCCGAGCTTGACGGGCGTCCCGTTCTCTTCCATCATATCGCATTCCTCGACCTCTTTGAACGCAAGGTCGCTTTCGAAGAAGCAGGGCTCCGTTCTCATGTTCCACGTCTCGTACGCGCGCACGATGAGCGCGTCGCCGTCCTCGGCCTTCTTTACGGTCTCGATCACGATATTGTCCCGGCTGCATCTGAGCAGCGAGAACGCCTCGGGCAGACTGCCGCCGCCGCTTCTGCCGACCACGCAGTGCGCCGGCACGTTCAGGTCGTAGCCCTGCAGGACCACGTCCGACTCCGAAACGGGACAGCCGTGCGGATAGATCGCGTAAGTGAAGAAATGCGTATAGCCCAGATCCTGCCCGTCCTGCGGCTGGTTCTGCGAGCGCAGCAGCGAAAGGCGGATCTTCCCGTCTTTGATATTATAGCCGTATTTGCAGTCGTTGAGGATCGACACGCCGAAGCCGTTGTCGCTCATATCCGCCCATTTATGCGCCGAGGCCTCGAATTTCGCGAAATCCGCGACGGTGTTGGAATGCGTCGGCCGCTCGATGTTTCCGAACTGGATATCGTAGGTCGCTTTTTCCGCGTTCACGTCCAGCGGGAATTCCGCCTTGACGATGGTGCTGCGCTCGTTCCAGTCGATTTCATTGCGCACGTCGACGCGCTCGTCGTCGTGATAGAAGATAACGAGCTGTTTGACGTGGGAGCTCTTGAATGCACGGGTGATCTCGAGCACCAGCCGCACCGGACCGTTTTCGAGCACGCGGGCGCCGAGCACGTTGTCGACGACCTCGCTCTTCTCTTCAAAATAGGCGTTGGTGTTCCAGTTCTTGTCCTGATAGGGGCGTTCCTCGAAGGCGATGATGCGGTTCCAGACCTTGCCCTTCGGCACGGCCTGCCGCCCGAGCGCCTTGCAGTAGAAGGATACGATCTCCATCCGGTCGGAGAAGGTCACGTCGTAATATTTCGTCTCGATATGATTGCCGTTTACGACCGCGGTCTCTTCTTTCCCGGGCTCGCCGGGCAGCAGACGGAACGCGCGGTAACCTTTTGCCGGCAGGTCCTTCGCGAGAAATACCGTTTTTCCGTCGTGCGTGTGCTGCTGCGGCAGGGGAGCGCCGTCCGCGTCGCAGACGCACAGGCCTTCGGGGAGGCGCGTGTTCGTTTCAACGGCGCGGTCGCAGTTGAAACCGAGGGTGTTGAACACCGTGACCGTATCGCCCTTGAGGCTCACGTGCGCGGCGATCCGTTCGGCGGCGTCCGCGAGCAGATACTTTCCGTCTTTGATGATTTTTTCATACTGCTCTTTTGAATCCTGATAGACCGGCGCGATCGACGAGCCGGGAATGATATCGTGGAACTGGTTGAGCAGAATGGTTTTCCAGCCTTCGTCGATCACCGTCTTCGGGTATTTCGCAAAATCCCGGTCGAGCAGAACGCCCGCGAGGGAAGCGACGTTCTCGATATCCTGATATAAAAACTCGGATTTTCTGTTAAAGCGTTTGTTGATCGCCTGCGCGGTCAGGGTGCCGCGGTGGTATTCGAGATACAGCTCGCCGCGCCATTTGTTGAGCCTGCGGCTGCCGGCGACGTCTTTCTCGAGCTTTTTGAAGAAATCCCCCGCGAACTCGAATTTCACCTTCGGCACGCCGGGGATCCCCGCGCGCATGCGCAGGCCCGCTTCGATCATCCTCTCTGCCGTTCCGCCGCCGCCGTCGCCGTGGCCGTAGCAGACCAGCACGTCGTCGTTGAGGTCTTTGTTCGAATATCTCTGCCACGAGCCCATCACCTGATTGGGCGAAAGGTCGCTGTTGTAGGTCGTCATGAACCAGCCGTTCTTTTCTGCGTTGTAGCTCTGCGCGGGGGAGAAGTGCGAAAGGATCTGCGTGCCGTCGATGCCCTCCCAGATGAACGTGTCGTAGGGTACCTTCGTGTATTCGTTCCACGAGATCTTCGTCGTCATGAAGTACCGGATCCCACAGCCCTTGAGGATCTGCGGCAGCGCGCCGCTGTAGCCGAACACGTCCGGCAGCCAGAGGATCTCGCAGTTTTTGTCAAATTCGTCGCGGAAAAAACGCTTGCCCACGAGGAACTGCCGGATCAGCGACTCGCCCGAGGTGACGTTGGTGTCCGCCTCGACCCACATGCCGCCTTCGATCTCCCATCTGCCCTCGCGCACGCGGCGCTTGACCGTTTCGTAGATCTCGGGATAGTCCTGCTTGACGAATTCGTAAAGCTGCGCCTGCGAGGAGATGAAACGGAAATCGGGGTATTCGTCCATCAGGTTGCTCATCGATGCGAAGGTGCGCGCCGCCTTGTCGCGCGTCTGCCGCAGGCGCCACAGCCACGCCACGTCGATATGGCTGTGGCCGATGGCCCATATCGTCGCGTTTTCCGCGTCGGAGCCCAGCAGGTTTTTCTCGATATAATCATTCGCCGACGCGACGCTTTTTTTGAATTCCTTCCCGTAAGGAACCGTCAGGTCGAGGAGGTTGCACGCCTCGGTAAGCCCTTTTACGAGCTTGATGCGCGGCGCGTCGTCCGGTCCGAAGAGGTTCGCCGCCTCGAGCAGATTGTGCAGGTGGTAGTAGAGACGTTTGACGTCTTTGTCGACCACGCGCAGCTCCGAGTGCAGGAACATTCTGCCGCGGTAGTCGTGGTCGTCGGAATAGGCGTTCAGGTGGATCTTCAGCTTCTCGCCGCCGAGCGCTCCCTTGAGCACGCGGATCTCGCTGTGGTTCTCGTCCATGCCGGAGACGGGCCTGCCGTCGACGAAAAGAATAAACTGCGGGCGGGTGGAGTTCGTCCACGAACCGTTGTCCGACGCCCAGACCGCGTAATAAACGTCTTTGCCCTTGAACCGCTCGGGCACATGCGCGACCTGCCGGAACCAGCAATAGACCTCTCTGCCGCCCCAGAGCTCGTTGTCGCCGTCGAAGTCGCGCCATTCGCCCTGCTTCATCTCGGACGCGGGATACTGCCCGTCGCGGATCTGGAAGCCGACGATCGGCTCGCGGTCGACGATGAGGTACCGCGCGCGCAGCTCCTCCTTGATCGCGCCGACGCGCTTCGAGAGCATGAACCGCTCCGAATTCTTGTCTACAAAGGGCTGGATATCAAAAAACGCCATGATCATACCTCCGTATACTTCAGAATACTATCATATTTTACAGTATACGAAAGCGTATTTCAAGAGTTTTTGGTGAAAATAATGTGATTTGTGATTTTTGAGATGTGAAATGAGAGATGTGAAATGTGAAAAGTGAGATGTGAAAAGTGAAATGTGAAATGTGAAAGGTGAGATGTGAAAGGTGAGATATGAAAGGTGATATGAGCCCGAATCACAAATCACGAATCACCAATCACAAATCACGAATCACGAATCACAAATCACAAATAAATATCTCCGCTCTCACGAAAATATCCCTTTGATCCCTCCCGGCTTCTGCGGCTTTCTGTTCTGCGGCTTAACGTCGCAGGAAATCAGGATCGCGTCTTCGCCGATGACGGAGATATCCTTCCACGCGAAACGGATGTCGCCGTCGGTTTTCCCCATGCCGAGCATCTTCTGCCGTCCGAAGATCACAAGGCATGTGATCATGCCCGTTTCCGTGTCGATTTCCACGTCGCCGATCCTGCCGAGCAGATTGCCCGAACCGATTTCAACGACGTTTTTTTCGCAAAGCTCGGTAATGCTGCAATTCATAATAATATCACCCGTGAACAATATATGTCGCCCGGGTGCGGGGTTATGCAGACGGTTTCGGTCTTTTGCGGTGAATCTGCCGTTTTTGCTTGCAAAAAGAATCGTGTTGGTATATAATAAACAAAATAGAGTCAAAATACCGTAAAACAGAGAAAAAGGTATGCGAGGTCTTTTATGTTAACGGAAGAACAACTGGCCGTTCTGCGCGATATTCAGGACGTGGAGCTGAAAATACTGCTCGAGCTTGACAGGATCTGTCAGAAACACGACATCAAATACTCTCTGAGCGGCGGAACGCTGCTCGGCGCGATCCGTCATAAGGATTTTATCCCGTGGGACGACGATATCGATATCGACCTCAAACGGGAGGATTTCTATAAGCTGATCCGGCTGCTGCCCGATGAGCTGGGCGAGGAGTATTCCTTTGTGAATTACGACGAGTTCGGCGGGAGATTCTGCGATTTCATCCCGCGCATATTTTATAAGAACTGCAAGGTCGTCAACTCCTTCAGTCTGGACGACGGCAAAACGAATATGGCGGAAGACAGCCGGATGGATAAGATCTTTATCGAGCTTTACTGTCTTCACGACACGAAAAAGGGCCCCGTCGTCAACCTGCAGATCTTTCTCGTGAAAACGATCTACGGCATGGCGATGGCGCACCGCAACGGCATCAAGCCCTCGGAGCGGTATTCCGACCTGCAGAAGGCGGAGGTCGGCTTCCTGCGCACCGTCGGGAAGCATATCCCGATGAAAACGCTCGCGAAAATGTACGAGAAGGTCGTCAACGCGGTGAAGACCGGGCGGGGCGACGCCTATTTCAAGCCCTCCGTACCGCTGTGGGTGCAGAAAAACAATATCTTCCCGAAAGAATGGTTCGACGCGTTCGTGCGCGTACCCGTGCGGCAGTATATGGTCTATGCGCCGCGGCAGTACCTGAATATGCTCGAGTCCCTTTACGGCGACTGGCAGAGCCTGCCGCCGGAGAAGGACCGCAAGCCCGACCACTTCAAGCTCGAGGGCGTGGAGATCTGGTAAGTTCGGAGTTCGGAGAGCGGAGTTCGGAGTTTCGGCTTCGCCGCAAAGACCAAAGGCTGAAGACTAAAGACCAAAGACTGAAGACCGAAGATCGAAGATCGAAAGCCGAAGTCAGGGGCTACGGCCGAAAGTTACGTCTTTCGGCTATAGTCCTCACTCTTTCGCGTTAACGCAACACACAACACGCAACACGCAAAGCACAACACGCAACACACAACACGCAACACACAAAACGCAATTGCCGCGCGGCCCGGCCGGGCTCACGATCGCAGCGCGTTTTCCGCGACTATAATAAGGAGAGAATAAAATGAACATCGCCATGATCATGTCCGGGGGCGTCGGCAAGCGGTTCGGCGCGCCGATCCCCAAGCAATATACGAAACTGAAAGGCCGTCCCGTGATCGACTACGTGATCGAGACCTGCAAGAAGTCGAAAAAAACGGATAAGATCCTGATCGTGATCGACAAGCAGTGCATGAAGTATTCCGACATGCTCTCCGACCCGGAGCTTGATTTCGCCCCCAACGGCAGGGAACGGCTCGAATCGGTCAAGAACGGCTTCGATTACATCAAATCTCATTACGACTGCGCGAAGGTCGTGATCCTCGACGCGGTCGCGCCCTTCGTTTACCCGGAGCTGGTCGACGATTATTTCGACAAGCTGGGGGAATACGACGCGGTCATCACCGCGCAGAAGATCACCGGCGCGCTGGGCAACGTCAATTTCGATCCCCTCGACC
>JAFRTA010000044.1 GCA_017427315.1 Clostridia bacterium | reverse complement strand
TGGGTATACCCCGGCAGCATACGGACCGCCGTCGGTTTTTCACCGCTGACACGGAGCTCAAACGTTTCCTCCGTCCCGACCGCGCGCTGCCGGATCAAAGCTTCGCCGGAAACGACGATGAAAATTTCCCACTTGCTGTTATGCCAATGCTCCCCTTTCGTTATACCCGGTTCGCTGATATTCACGGAAAACTGTCCGCAGGAAACCGTTTTCAGCAGCTCCGTAAAGCTTCCGCGCGCATCCGCGTGCACGTCGAGCGGGTACGCGGCCTGTTCCGGCGGCAAAAAAGAAAGATAAGTCGAATACAGTTTCTTTTCAAACGACCCGTCCGGAAGCTCTGGAACCGTTTTCGTAGCCGGAAGGGCGACGAATGAAGAGAGCAGCTCCGCTACCCTGCCGAGCCTGACCTCGTGCGCGCCCGGCGCATAACAGTAAGGCCCTTTTTCGTCAGGAATCGGTTTATCCGCCTCGTATCTGCACCGTTCGACGCGGCCTTCAAGCGCGTCGATCAACGTTCCGACAAGGTCGTCGGCATATAACAGCGTGAGCATGATCTCCGGGTCCGATACGGTAATCGGCAGGCCCCGCGGAAGACGGTAACAGAACGTCGCGACAACGCTGTTGTAATCGGGCCGGCTCCATTTTCCGAACAGGTTCGGCAGCCGGAAAACATATGCCTCGGCGCCGGTCTTTTCTGCGTGCGAGAAGACTTTTCGTTCCGCTTCCGCTTTGCTTTCGCCGTAAACGGAACCCGAAAACCTGCCGCAGAGCGTCGCCTGAATCGAAGAAGAGAGCATGACCGGACAGCGGTTATCGTATGTTTCGAGCATCGCAAGCAGTTCATCGGTAAAATCGACATTGCCCGTAAAAAACTCCGCGTTATCCTTCGGCCGGTTGACGCCGGCAAGATGGAACACAAAATCGCATGCGCGGCAATATTCGGAAAGCGTCCCGGGCTCGGAATCCGTGTCGTAAAGATACAGCTCCCCGACCGAAACGCCGGGACGGGTACGGTCTTTCCCGTCACGGATGTTTTTCAGCGCTTCGCAGAGGTTTCTGCCGAGGAAACCGTTTGCGCCGGTAATCAGAATATTCATCGGTCTTTTCTCCAAACCGTTTTATTGACGACGCCCGTGTAGCTCTGGATTATTTTTACGACTTTGGTCGAAACGTTCGTGTCGGTATAGTCAGGCACGGGAACCCCGTTGTCGCCGCGTTCACACAGCGATACGGCGGTATGCACCGCCTGCAGCAGTCCCTTTGAATCGACGCCCGCCAATATAAAACATCCTTTGTCAAGCGCTTCGGGACGTTCTGTGGACGTTCGTATGCTGACTGCCGGAAACGCGCGTCCGACGGACAGAAAATAGCTGCTTTCTTCCGGCAGAGTCCCGCTGTCGCTGATTACGGCAAATGCGTTCATCTGCAGACAGTTGTAATCGATAAAGCCGAGCGGTTCATGACGGATCACCCGTCTGTCAAGCGAAAAGCCTGTTTCCTCGAGCATTTTTGCCGAACGGGGATGACATGAATACAAAACGGGCATATCATACTCCCGGACGAGATCGTTGACGGCGGAGAAAAGCGATAAAAAGCTCTTTTCATCGTCAATGTTTTCTTCTCGGTGCGCGCTCAATAACATATATTGTTTCTTTTCAAGCCCGAGACGAGCGTGTATATCGCTGTTTTCGATTTCATTCCGGTGTGCAGACAAAACCTCCGCCATGGGCGAGCCGGTAACGAAAACCCGTTCCGCCGGAGCTCCGCTTGCAAGCAGCCAATCCCGTGCGCGCTCGGAATACGCCATATTCACGTCGGCAACGCAGTCGACGATGCGCCGGTTTGTCTCTTCCGGCAGCCGTTCGTCTCTGCATCGGTTCCCCGCTTCCATATGGAAAATCGGGATGTGCAGGCGCTTCGCGCCGATCACGGCAAGACAACTGTTCGTATCGCCGAGCACGAGAACCGCGTCTGGCTCAAGCCGTTTCATCCATTCGTAGCTGCGGGAGATGATATTCCCGATCGTTTCACCGAGATGCTCCCCCGGCGATGCAAGCGTGATATCCGGCGGCGCAAGCCCGAGATCCCGGAAGAATACGCCGTTCAGTGAATAGTCGTAATTCTGGCCCGTATGACAAAGAAGCGTATCAAAACATACGCGGCATTTTTTTATCACCGCGGAAAGACGGATGATTTCCGGACGCGTTCCGACGATTATCAGAAGTTTCAGCTTCCCGTCGCAGCGAAAAGAGATTTCCTGTTTCATGGTTGCTCCTTTTCAAATTCATATAATTCCAGACGATCGTAAAGCGCCGTTCTCGACTTCGCACCCCGAACGGCTTCCCGCGCGTGCAGTTTCGGGCGTCTGCCAGCTGCGGATCGTAACAGATATTCCGCGCCGAAATATCCGAAGCCTAACGGCACGAGGATAGGGTTCCTTCTTGACGCAGGCCATTTCTGATAAACCATATCTTTCAACAGGCGCACCATCTTTTTCGACCTTCCGACGTCCTCGCCGGAGGTAATCATATACGCCTCACGGCTCCGGACGACGTCTTTCTGACCGAAATTCCCCGCATCGAAAATATCGCCGATCAATCCTTCCGCAAGCGTTTTGTCGTAATAAACAGACTTGATTTTTTCCGGCGCGCCGAGATACCGCGCGCAGAGGTCGTTCAGACAACAGGCAAAACGCCATAATCCGACGCTTTTTAACGCAGAAGAAAACTCCTCGCAGAATCCATCGTCGGAATACCGGGCGGAAAAGACCGCCCAATCGCACAAATGCCGCAAGCCGAATCCGCTGTTGGTCAGATGATGCGCCATATGCAGGACCGTTATCAATCCCTGATGAAACGCGCAGGGGATCCGCATCGGTCCGAACGCCGTCGGCACAACGGTCGAACGGGACAGAAGATCCCGGAACAACGCTTTGCAGACCTCTCCACGCTCTCCTTCCGGCACACCGGGAAGACCGAAATGCAGTTCGAATCGGCAGAAATCCTTTGCGAAAACATGATGGAAACCGTGGCTGACCTTCAGCGCCTCAAAACCGTTTTCTTTCAGGAACGCTTCCGTTTTCTCCACGTCGGACGGGTCCACGTAAAAGTCAACGTCCCCGAGCTTACGAAGCTCCGGCGACGGATAATGCAGCGCGCTGACCAGCCCCTTTATCATGACGTGCCGGATTCCCGCGTCTTCAAGCATACGGCTCAAATCGATATGGCCGCGCGCGATCTGCAGATTCGCCGCAAGCGATTTTTTGCACGCGAACCGAATCTCGCGCTGCAGGTCCTCCGGTTCGCAGGAAATATCGACGTTCGCGAAGGCAAGCAGCGCCACGGCCTGTTGGTTTGCTTCACGCCAGAGACCGACGGGGTCGCCGAGCGTTTTCGGCAGTTCTTCACGGAACAAGGCGTTGGACAAAAGACGCAGAAGAATGCGTTGATCATCCGAAACAGCTACAGCCATTTTTTACGTTACCCTTCGTTATATGTTTTCAAGACGGCGGCGGATATACGGCAGTTCCAGCAGCTTCTTTGTTACCTCGTCAACGTTCAGACGCGTTGTATTATCGCTGGTGAATTCCGTCAGGGTATTCCGCGCCGAGTCGCCGTTGGTGAAATAGTTATCGTAATTGAGCGAACGGTTATCCGCAGGTACGCGATAAAAACCGCCCAGATCTTCGGCGCGTGCGCATTCTTCGTTCGTCAGAAGCGTTTCCGCCATTTTTTCACCGTGGCGGATACCGATAATGCGTATGCTGTCTTCTCCTGCGCCGAACAACCCGCAGACCGCTTTTGCAAGGGTCATGATCGTGCAGGCAGGCGCTTTCTGAACCATGATATCTCCGGTATGGCCTTTTTCAAAGGCGAATTCAACGAGCTCAACGGCTTCTTCCAGCGACATCAGGAAGCGCGTCATATCCGGATTCGTGATCGTTACGGGTTTTCCGCTTCGGATCTGATCGATCCACAGCGGAATGACGGAACCGCGGCTGCACATCACGTTGCCGTAACGCGTACAGCATATTTTCGTTCTTTCTTCGGAGACAGTGCGGGATTTTGCAGTCGCGACGCGTTCCGCAAGCGCCTTTGTCACACCCATCGCATTGATCGGATAAGCTGCCTTATCGGTTGAAAGACAAATCACGGATTTGACATTTTCGTCGATTGCAGCAGTCAGCACGTTATCAAGACCGATGACGTTCGTTTTGAGCGCCTCCATCGGGAAGAACTCGCAGGACGGCACCTGTTTCAGCGCCGCGGCGTGAAAGATATAATCCACGCCGTGCATCGCGCCGCGTACCGAAGCCGGTTCGCGAACGTCTCCGATAAAGAACTGCAGTTTGTCTGCGTATTCCGGCATGGTCTCCTGGAATACGTGCCGCATATCGTCCTGCTTCTTTTCATCACGGGAAAAAATGCGGATCTCACCGATATCGGACGTGAGAAAGCGGTTCAGCACGGCGTTGCCGAAAGAACCGGTACCGCCGACAATCAAAAGTGTTTTTCCGGTATATGCGCCCATCATCTATTACCTCCGTTTCAGGATCTTCTCTTTGATCCTTTCCCATTTATCATCGCCGATCAGCTTTCTGATAAACCCGCCGATCAGCTTACGTCTGCGAAGCTTTCTTGCACGTCTTTGTTTGCGTTTCCACCCCGCGTGCAATATATCCTTTTTTTCATCGCTGAACCAGGACGCGTCAAAGTGGTGGATGGAATATGTATTATCCGTCTTACGCAGGACGCCGTCGTCAAAGGACTTCGGGCAAAAGTATTCGGAAGGAAAAACCGACATTCCTTCAAGCTCCTGCCTGCCGCCGTTCGGAATAAGTCCGAATCCTTCGGCAAGTACAGCGGTGTTAATACGCGGAGAAGGCGTAGAATTGCACTCCCCGGACGCGTTGATGAAATGAAGCGTTTCATAAGCGTTCATCAACGCGCGGATCACGGGATTTCCCGCCTCGGCGCCGAAACCGAGCCCAAGCGCGACAAGACTTTCATCCTGAAAACCGGCAAAGCCCTGTAATTCAAGCAAAGGATCAAAGGAACGCACAATCTCCACGTCCGTATCAAGATAAATTCCTCCGTAACGGTATATGATATCAAGCCGCGCATAATCTGGAACAAAGCCCCATTTCTTCGCCTCGTACGCCTCTTTCATATACGGAACGGAAGTGAAATCATAATTCGATTCGTTCCATTCGATTATTTCATAATCCGGACAATACTTTTTCCAGCTTTTGATACACTTTTTTGCGCTCTCGGGAAGCGGATTGCCCCCGACCCAGCAGTAATGGATTATTCTCGGGATCATACGATTTTTCCCTCTTTCACCCACAATAATTGATCAGGAAACTATCACCGAATAAAGATTTTTTTTATTCTTTCCCATCTTTCGTTTCCGAATATCTTTCTGAAAATACCACCGAAGATTCTGCGACGTTTCAGTTTTTTTTCACGTTGAATACGCCTTGCTTCAACAGCTTTACCATATGCCCATCTTTCGTGCAGTTCTTTTTTTTCATCCTCGCTGAACCAAGAAGCATCATAATGATGTATTGAATATGTGTTATCTGTTTTTTTAATTATACCGTCAATAAAGGATTTCGGACAAAAGAATTCAGTCGGGAATACCTTAAATCCGTTAAACTCCTGAAATTCACCGTTCGGAACAAGACCGCATTTTTCGACCAACGTAATTGTATTCAGCTGCGGAGAAGAAATCAGATCAGGCTCTCCGTCAGGTTTCATAAAATGCTTTCCGATATAACTATCCATCAATGTCTTGATGATCGGATTCCCCGCTTCAGCTCCGAATCCCAGACCCAACGCAACATAAGCATCGTTTTCAAAGCCGGCAAATCCGCGGTTCTTCAGCAATCCGTCCAACGGACGCACGATCTCCACATCCGTATCCAGATAAATCCCGCCGTAACGGTAAACGATATCAAGACGCGCATAATCAGGCACAAAGCCCCATTTCTTCGCCTCGTACGCCTCTTTCATATACGGTACGCAGGAAAAATCGTAATTCGACTCGTTCCATTCGATTATTTCATAATCCGGACAATATTTTCTCCAGCTTTTGATACACTTTTTTGCACTTTCGGGCAAAGGGCTTCCGCCAACCCAAAAATAATGTATTTTTTTCGGAATCATATTTATTACCTGATCATACGATATATTTTTTTATAACGGGAATTTTGTTCAGTAAGTAAGATACGCAATATGACAGCGCCAACACCAAGCCGCCGATCAGCGGAACGGATAAAAGAGGGTGGAAAGACAAGGCACTGATGCCGAGATATTTTTTTAATAAGTGCATGATGAGGAAATGGACAAGATAAACACCGAAGCTGCATTTTGAAAGGAGCAGAACCGTTTTTTTTGTTATCTCGCTCCGTATTTCCGGCGTGTGATACTTTATAAATACGAACACAGCGACGGCTTCAAACATAACGTTCGCAGAAAAATACTCCAGAAACGTTTCGTCAAGACTTCCGTCTTTCCGCGAAACAAGAACCGTCAGAAGAATGGTCGAAGCAGCGCCGAAACAACCGATAGCATAAACGATTCTTCTGTATTTTTTCGGCATATCATTTTGACACAGCCAGTGACCGAGGATGAAATAACCGGTATAACTGTAAACAAAATACAGAGAAGATTCATTCCACACACGTTCGATTATTTCGCTGATCCTGACGTCAACACACGCAAATAAGGATTTCAAAGTATAATACGCGATCGAAAAGACGAACCATAAAATCAGATAGTACTTCGTAATCTTTTCGGATTCCGTAATTCTGCGCAGAATCGGAACGATAAGATACAGTCCGGCTATCATATAAAGATACCATAAATGACTGCCGCCGTATACGAAATGACGAAATACCTTCATGAGCCTCACACCGTTGAGATAGTCGACTGCAGCGTATACTGCCGACCAAAACAGAAACGCGGTAACGATGCGTAGAAGGTTTTTGGAATATATCGCTCTGATGCCTCTGTTCTTTGACGGATCAAGGAAGAGCGCGCCGCTGATCATAACGAATACGTCAACACCCCAACGGGAAATCGAATTATAAAAGACAGCCGAAACCCAAGGAAAAGATCCGATTTCGGCAATTCTGACTACCTGCGCAGATATATGTATCGTCACAACCGCGATAATCGCGGTGATTCGAAGATAGTCGATATACCAAAGGCGTTCTTTTTGTCTTAATTCACTCATAGCAGATCTCATTCTCAAAAGCATTCAATTCACTTTAATTTTTTTTCGCAGTCTTGCAAGAATTGGATGTGCAGTCCGAAACAGTTTATCCCGTTCCTTAGAATCCAGCGAAATCTGTTTTTTAAAACGTTTTTTTATGCGCACAGCTTTTTTAATAATTGATTTAGCTTCTTTTTTCATGTGTAATTCTGTATTTACTTTTTCGGCGAGATAAAGCGAAGACAACACGTATTCTTTTGCGATTGCACCTCGAAGGTTATTAAAACCTTGTATTTCGCAAAATGAAAGCTGTTCTTCAAGCGCCCATAAAAAATCGAGACGATTCATGTTAAACGGAACATTCATCGTTCCGTTATGATTTATTCGATAAAAATAAAGCGGAACATGAACAACCGCTACACAGTCTGCTTCTGTAAGCCATTTACAGGCAACTGCATTGTCTTCCATTATCCTTCCAGCATGAAGCGGATACTTTTTATAAACTGTTTTTTTCAATAAGCAGGGAAACAGTGTCCAATAAATCGTTTGATTTTCTTCAAACAAACGCAGAAGGCAGGCTTCATCGATATGGAATACATCAACTTCTCCGGAGATCTTTTGGAAGAAATCCTCCGGCGGTTTTTCCCCCTCGATTCTGTCACAAGCAACGACGCCGACGTCATATTTACGAAACGCATCGATGAACTTTTCTAAAAGAACTGGATTTACGATATCGTCACTGTCAATAAAACAAAGCAAATCCGTGTTCGCTTCACTTACTCCGTGGTTGCGAGCCTCGGCCTGGCCTGTGTTCTTCTGATGCAGAACCCGAATACGAGAATCCTTTTCTGAATATAAATCACAGATTTCTCCGCTTTTATCCGAAGAACCGTCATCAATCAAAATCAATTCAAAATCGCAGTAAGTTTGCGCGAGAATGCTGTCAATACATTCCCTAAGATAATTCTCAACATTGTAAACAGGAACAATCACAGAAATCTCAGCCATAAATAATTCTCCTGAATAATATCAGTGCATGCTTCCATTTATTTTTCAGTTTTGTTATTTCAGGATATGCAAGTTTATAACATGTTCTTTTATACGGTTTTGAACCCAAATCTGTTTTTATTCCATATCTGAGGATGGCTTTTCGCAATATCTTTCTTGAATTATTTATTCTTTTATAATCCGCAGGAACCTGTTTTATCGACATGGATAATACATAGGCGGCTACTTCAAAAAGCAGCTCCGCTGAAAAACGCTCAGCTTCCTTATATTTTCCGGCATGAAAAAAAGTACATTGTTCCCATAATGCGTCAATTGCATCCAATTTTCTTGTGTCAAAATCTTTATTC
>JAFRTA010000378.1 GCA_017427315.1 Clostridia bacterium | reverse complement strand
CTTTCCGTTTTGTTAAATATCATTTTTTTCTTATCCATAAAAATCCACCCTTTAACGCCCCGAATCCCGCATGGCAACGAGACGGGCGACGATATTTCCATAAAATATTATCATAAACATCGACACCTGTCATGAATACAACCGTTCCGACCGCGTTATCGGACCCGCCGACTGCCGTTTTCGGCAAGATCGATCGCGGCAATACCGCGGCGCTCCTTCGTGTTCGACCGATCGGCCGGATCGTAGGCGCCGGTCATACGGCACTTTCCGTCCGCGACGGCGCCTGCGTTTTTCTGTTCGCCCCGGAAATACGCAGGGTGTTCGGCCGGCTGCGCGAGTTCGTCGGCGGTATGAGACATGATTTCCTTCGGCGCGTGGCGCACCGGACCGAAACAGGAAAGAACCGCCGGGAAGACGGACAGGAGCATTCTCAACAGATAAGCCGGAAATACGACCTCCCGGCTTTATCCGGAACGATAGAATTCACTGCGTCGGGGCAGGGATCGCGGTCCCGGAGCTGACGGTTTCCGCGACCGGCTCCCCGTTGCCCGGTCCCTCCGCCGCCCTGTCGGCGCGCTCCTGCAGCTCTTTCATGATCTCCGTATGCTTTTCATCGGTGAAATCCCAGAAGAAAATGTAGGGAATCATCATGAGAATATAGCCGACGAGGTCGAATGCAATGCCGATGATCATACATTTGATTCTGACGCTGTCAAGATACAGTACGTCCCAGTCGGAGGTAAATCCGACGGATACGAACATCAGAGGAATGATCAGGCTGACAAGGGCGATGATGGGGCTTGTGAACCAGCCGATGATCCCCTGATATCCTTCAAAGCGCTCGCCGGAAATATACATCTGGTAGTCGCTGACGCGGACGCTCATATCGGTGCTTGCGATTTTCAGCGCGGAAGTCAGAGCGTCGCCGACGAATATGGTAATAAACAGCAGGATCCCGCACAGCCAGTAATGGTCTCCCAGAAACAGAAACGCGAGGATATAGACGACGGAACGGGCGGCGTTGACGATCTGGCTGAAAACCATCAGCGTCTTATACTGAAAACGCTTTCTGATCCACGGCGCAAGGAACTGTCCCGGCGTGCCGGCGAACTTCAGGACCAGCTCCGCGACGGAAAAAATCAGCCCGGTTTCACGCCACGTATAGATCAGCAGGATGTTTTTCATGGGCAGCATGCCGTTCCCGAGCGAATCGAGAAGGCTGACGGCGGAGCTGATCCAGAGATATTTGTTTTTGAAGATGCCGCCGATGCAGGTCCAGAAGGAATAATACTCTTTTTTCTCGATCGGCGGCGCGGGGATACGTTCCTTTATTTTGCCCAGGCCGATGAACATGATCAGCGCGCTCAAAACGAAAAAGCCGGGAAGCAGATACCGGAACGTGTTGACGTCTTTGATCCCTTCCGCAAAAAGCGCGCCCGCGGCCGCGGGGACGATGAAAGCGACGATATTCTGTACGATATGGCTGATTTTTACGGGATAAGCGTTGACGATCAGCCGCTCCGACTGGTTCGGACTGATATTCAGGGCGACCTTTTCGGTAAAACCGGTGAACGTAAACATCGTGTAAAGTTGGAAAAGAAGATACAGCTTCCATACGCGCTCGGTCATGGGAAGCTCATAAAGCGGCAGCCAGCAGATCAGGACCGCAACGATGACGCCCTGCACGATATTCGCGTAAGCGAAGAGCTTATAACGCCCGAGCTTCCGGAGCAGAAGCTTTCGGATGACGATACCGCGAAAGCCTCCCCAGCCGTTGCAGAAGAAATAAACGCCGAAGATCTTGAAGATATTGACCGCGTCGATCCCCGGCCATCTTGAGTTGAGGAAACGCTGCGCGTTCACCGGCAGGAGCGACGCAAAATTGAATATCATCATCAGAAGCCCCAGCGCGGCAAAGGAAAGATAGACGGCGAAATACCGGCGCTCCACCTTTTTCGGAAGAAAGCCGAGGTTTGCGTCCACGCCCATGGAAAGGATATCCCACAGGTATCTGGTCGCGATGAAAAAGGTGTTGATCGCGGCGAAGGTCAGCAGAGGGATCTGGTAGTAGTAGGCGACGAGATAGCAGCCCGTTCCGAAGGAGAGCAGGCCGCAGAGATATTTCAGCGTATAGTCGCCGCCGACCGCGCCGAAGATCGACAGATATTCCCGGTAGGGCACGTATTTGCCCGGCGCGGGCGTTTTCCAGTGCTCCTTCACGTCGCCGAGAAAAGCTTTGATCTTCCCGTGTTGCTCAGCCATTGCGCTGCTCCTCCTCTCTCAGGGCTTCGAGTCTTTCCGCCTTATAATTCTCGATCAGCTCGTCCGCATCCCTGCGTTCTTTGCCGAACTGCGGCTCCGGCGCTTTCCAGACCGCACCGGATTTGATGCTTTTCGGCATCCACGACGCGCCGAGCTCCAGATCGTCTTTATTTTCCGCCCCGAGCAGAACGTCCTTCATTCCCGTGCAGGAGAAAAACGCGTGATTGCCGATTTTCTCCACCGAACCGGGAAGATAAAGACAGGGCGCGATACCGACGCACTTCGAAAACGCGTCGGCGCCGATCACCCGGACGCCGTCCGGCAGGGAAAAGCCCGTGCCGAGAAGCGCGTGGGCCGCTTCATCGTATTCGAAGGAGCCCAGGCGGGCGCAGCCGAAGAACGCCATATCGCCGATCTCTTTCAGCGTATCGGGAAGCGTAAGATCGCGGATATGCTCGTTTTTCAAAAAAGCAAAGGTCGCAATGCGCTCAACGCCCCCGGGCACGGTATAAGAATCGGCGTAAGCAAACGCATTCTCCTTTTCCGCAGGCTTCTGTCCGTAACAGACGGGGTAAAGGATCAGCTTTTTGCCGTCTTTACTGAAAAGCACGCCGTCAATATCCCGGAACCATTCGTTTGCGGGATCGACGGTGATCTTCCGCAGCTTTTTCAGATTATAGAACGCCGTCTCGTCGATGAAGCGGACCGACGCGCCGAGGAACAGCTCCTCGGCGTATTCGTCGGCGTTCACGGCAAACGCCCCTACGGCGACGACCGGCTTTGTCTGATCGGGATTTTCTCCGTTGCGGTCACGGACGAAGTCGATCGTCAGCCTCGTCGTCTCCGGATTGCCGTTGAAGCTGGAAAATACCCAGCCGCTCAACGTTTCATCCCCGCCGATCGCGGTCGCTTCCCTGAATTTGTACGGCGGCCGGGAAATCGAAATCAGCGAGATCGTGACCGACGCGGCGACGAATATCGCCAGCACCGCGATGAACGTGATCTTCTGCCATGTTTTCAATGCGCATTCCTCCTGTCAAATCATTTCACAAAATGCCGTTATATTATACCGTTATTGTCCTGCTGTTGCGGACGGCACGGATCCGGCATATAAGAAAAATGCCGCTGTTTTTCACCGTTTTACATAACTGTTTTATATGAATTCTTTTGTATCATCCGGATATCGGCTGCGGCTGCGCCGCCCTGATCACGGGGAATCGTGATATCATTGGAAAAAAATCCCGTTCGTTTTCCGTGGGGCGCACGTCAGCGCATTTCGCCGCGCAGCCCCCGCGCCGTCTCCAGCAGGCGGGTCAGGATCGCGTCGCGTTCGTCGTCCGGCGCTTCGAGGCTCTGATGATGCGCCTCCATAACGCAGTCGCCCAGATACCCGATCTCGCGCAGCGTTTTTGCGAACAGCGCCCAGTCGATCGTGCCGTCGCCGGGGATGAGATGCCCGTCGCCGCTGCCGTCGTTATCCTGGATATGCAGGGAAAGCGGAACGACGGAGCATTTTTTCAGGATCTCCGGTCCGTAACCGCCGCACCAGGCGTGCCCGACGTCGAAGCACCAGCCGAAGTATTCCGAATCCACCTTTTTTACAAGCTCCGCGACCGCGCGCGGATCCGCGGATGCGCCCCAGAGAAGATTCTCCGAGAGAAGAACAACGCCGCATTCCTCCGCCAGCGGCAGGTATTTTTCGATCGCCTCGGCGTTGAGCTCAACAAACCGGAGCCTGCTGTTGACGGTTTTTCCGTTTTTATCGCGACAGACCGGGTGTACGACCAGATATCTCGCGCCGAGCGCGGCTGCCGCTCTGATCGAACGCTCGACCCAGTCCTCCGAACCTGCGTCGCCGGGCGCGTGGGCGTGGGTATAAACGGCCCCGACCTCGTCGGCGTGCGCTTTCAGGGCTCCCGCCCAGTCGAGATAACCGTCTCCGCCGAAGGGCGAGCCGTCGAAGGTCCAGTAATCGAAACCCATGTCGATGCCCTCAAAGCCGAGCGAGGCGAGCCGGGTGACGGCTGTTTCCGCGTCGTAGCCGTCCTCAAACACGTCCGTCGTCGTGACGATACGGGGCTTCATGCCGATCACGACCGAACCTTCAAAGGATTTGTATTCTTTTTTTACGCCCAGTTCTTCCACCCAGGCGCGGGTCTCGAAGGTCTTCAGGTTGCCGTTGACGTTCTCATAGACCCATGTGGGCGTCGGCCAGAGACAGACCTCCGGCGCAACGGCTTCATAGAAGTTTTTGTCCACGCCGTCCTGTCCGTGGTGCGCCATTTTGCAGTAATCGCAGTCGAGCAGCCCGGTCCCGCCGTATTTTTCCACGACGTAATTGCCGGCGTTCATGCCCGCGTCGCCGTTGAACATGACGCTCGTGCCGCCGAGATCCATGCGCATGATCGTCGACGCCTCGTTGCAGTTTTTCCATTCGGGGTTAAAGGTGTAAAACACCGTGAATTCCGCCGCGCCGACGCTGAATACGTCTCCCTCGGCAAGCTGCGCCGCCTTGTCGGGGAAGAGCGCCGTCACGCGGTTATAACCGCGCGTGACCGTGACCGCCCACTCGTCATAGCCCTCGTAAAACGCGGGATCGTCCGGAAAGTTGGCGTAGACCTTATCGAACGTGACCTCGTCCGACCGGTTCTCCGCGACCTCAAGAAACACCTCGCAGTGGTCGTCGTGCGGGTGGGAGAGGAACCACGCGTCGATATGCGGCCTGCACTGACCGGTCGCGGCCTTCAGGTATTCGACGAAATAATCCGTTTCGGTTTTGTGACCGCCGTCGACAACGATCACCTTCCCGTCCTCGGTGGTGATGATAAAGCTGTCGCCGATGGTGTCGGTGACGGATTTCAGCATATGGATCGCATTCCGGTTCATGGTATTCGGCACCTTCTCCTTTTTTACCATGATTATCGCTTTAAGCCGGTCGAAAAACGCTTTGATCCTGTCGAAAAGCGTTTTGAAAAACGTGACGAACCGGCTGCCGGTTTCCTTTTCGGCAACGACGGCGGGGCTTTGCGGCTGCCCGTCGGCTGCGGCGAACGCCGGCGCCGCCGCGGCAAACAGCAGGACAAAAGCCAACAGCAGGCCGATTGTTTTTTTCAGTTTCATATGCGCGCCTTCTTTCTTTTCAGTGATACGCTCATTTTAATTTTAACGTCATTTTCCGAGAATTTCAATGCCCCGCAGATAAAAAAATCCCGGCGGTCCCGCGCCGCCGGCGCCGGTCTCCCCGAAGGTTGACGGAAACAAGCCGAAAAAGCGATGGGCGCGTTTCAGAAAAAACACGACGACGCGGTACGGCCGCCGGAGCCTTACAAAACGGGACTGCCGCGGAGTTACGGCTTCTGCGGCGGTCCCGTCTTTCGGCGTTTGTTCTTTTGTTCGCTGCAGCGCAGCCGCGCGTCAGCCCTTGAGATCCGGCGGAATAACGTAAGCGTTCCCCTTATCCGGGATATCGCCGACGCTGTTCAGGATCAGGCGCGGTCTGTACGGGAACGATTCCGGCGTTTCTCTCGAGGACGCGCCGGAGAGCACCAGAACCGTATCGAGGCCCGTCTCGATCCCCGCGATCATATCCGTATCCATGCGGTCGCCGATCATTGCCGCCTCGGCGGAATGCAGGCCGAGAATGTGCAGCCCGGTACGCATCATCAGCGGGTTCGGCTTTCCCATATAATACGCCTGTTTCCCGGTCGTCAGCTCGATCGGCGCGACGAACGCCCTGCACGCGGGAACCGAACCGCCGCCCTCCACGGGCGTGGTCATATCGCAGTTGGTGGCGATCAGCCGCGCGCCGCGGTTCACGAGGTTCATGGCAGTGGTGATATGCTCGTAACGGTAATCGTTGGTCTCCCCGATCACCACGTAATCCGGGTCCACGTCGTTGATCGTGATTCCCGCGTCGTACAGCGCGTTGTAAAGACCGTGCTCGCCCACGACGTAAGCGCTGCAGCCGGGAGCCTGTTTCTGCAGAAACTTCGCAGTCGCGAGGGCGCTGGTGTAGAAATGCTCCTCGCCGACGTCCAGCCCCATCCGCGCGAGCTTCTGACGAAGCTCCTTCGGGCTGCGGCTGCTCGCATTGGTCAGGAATAAAAACTTTTTATCGTTTTTATACAGCCAGTAAACGAACTCCCGCGCGCCGGGAATCAGCTCCTCGCCGTGATAAATCACGCCGTCCATATCGCACAGGAAACCTTTTTTCGCTCTTAATTGCTCCATATATACTCCTTTTTTCTCCGGTTCCGAACCGTTCTGTTACCATACTACTATGCCGCGCGGGAAAAATCAATAGGCTGCGCCGTTTTTGCGTTTTTTTCACCGCCGGCCTTTTTCGCAAGATAATTAACAAAAGTCGAAAAATGAAAAAAATGATAATATTTTTTCAAGAATAGACATTCGTTCTTGCTTTTTGGTTCTTTTTCATGTAGAATATTAGCATAATAAACGATTTCGCGTCGATTATCAGCTTCAGAGTCCGATAAATACGGCGCGAAACGCCGTCCGAAACAGCACCCGCGCCCGATCAACCGCTCAAAAGGTGAAAACATGAATCCCGAAAAATTTCTGATCAAACCCGAAGAAGTGAACGAGTTCTCCACGGTCTGTCAGATCATGGATCACGCGCGGAAGAAATATCCGCGGAAAATCGCTTACCGGCAGATGGAGACCCGAACCGACGAATCCTCAATCACGTTCGGAGAATTCGCGGACAACGTCGACGCGCTGCGCGCGGCGCAGATACGGCACGGCTGCGAGGATAAACATATCGCCGTTCTGGGCGAGACCTCGCAGGAATGGATCTCGGTCTATCTCGCCGTCATCAGCGGCGTAGGCGTATGCGTGCCGATCGATAAGGAACTGCCGCCGGAAACCATGGCGACGCAGCTGAACTTTGCCGAGGTCAGAACGGTCTACTGCTCGAAGCTGTGCCTGAAAAAGCTGCAGAAGGCGCTGCCCGCGTGTGAGACGGTCGAGACCGTGGTCGTGATGCGCGGAAAGGGCGACGAGACCGTCGAGGGATGCGGGCGCGTGCTGTATCTGCAGGATATGATCGCCGAGGGACGTGGGATCCTTGAAGAACAGGGCCCGGCGGCGCTGCCGGAGCACGTCGATCCCGCCGCGGCGTGTCTGATCATTTACACCTCCGGCACCACCGGCGCGAACAAGGGCGTCGTGCTCTCGAACCGCAATATCATGGGCACGCTGCGCGGCTGCGCAAGGCTGCTGCACTACCCCGACGTCAGTTTTTCGGTGCTGCCGGTGAACCACTCCTACGAGCTGCACGCGCATCTCATGAGCTGCATGTACTGCGGCACGACCGTCTGCATCAACAACGACCTGAAATACCTCGTCAAAAACATGGAGCGTTTCCAGCCGGAGATGAGCTGCATGGTGCCCATGATGCTCGATCTTCTGGTGCGCAAGCTCAAAAAGCAGATCGAGGAATCCGGCAGGCAGGAAAGCTTCGACCGCATGGTGCTTCTCACCAAAGCGCTCCTCAAAATACATATCGATATCCGCCGCAGGGTGTTTGCCGAGATCCTGAAACCGCTGGGCGGAAAGCTGCGCATGATCATTTGCGGCGGCGCGGCGCTCTCGCAGGACACCGTCGATTTTCTGAGCAGCATCGGCATCCAGATCTACAACGGATACGGCATCACCGAATGCGCGCCCGTGGCGGCGGTGAACCCGCTTTCGAAGGTGCGCAGACACAGCGTCGGGCATCTGCTGCCCACGATGGAGGCGCGCATCGCCGACCCGGACGAGGGCGGCAACGGCGAGATCCAGCTCCGGGGCGACAACGTGATGCTGGGCTATCTCAAGGCGCCCGAGGACACGCGCACGTTATTCACCGAGGACGGCTGGTTCCGCACCGGCGACATCGGGCACATCGACCGGCAGAATTTTCTGTATATCAGCGGACGGCTCAAGAATCTGATCATTCTGCCCAACGGCAAGAACGTCTCGCCCGAGGAGATCGAGGACTCGCTGCGGAAGCATATCCCGTATATCAAGGAATGCGTGGTCAGGGGCATAGAGAGCTCCAAGGACGACGATCTGCTGGTGCAGGCCGAGATCTTCCCCGACATGGCGGAGATCCAGGCAGCCTTCGGCAAACCGGAAGGCGATGCTCTGGAGAAGCTCATCAAAGGCGAAGTCGACCGCATCAACGATCAGATGTCCTCATATAAG
>JAFRTA010000377.1 GCA_017427315.1 Clostridia bacterium | reverse complement strand
TGACCTCTTGAATGCCATTCAAGCGCTCTCCCAGCTGAGCTATACCCCCAAGCACATAAGCATTATAAACGATGCGCCGCCGTTTGTCAAGCCTTTTTTTCGGCAAACGGAAAAGCTCTGCCGGCAATTCGCCGGCAGAGCTTTCGTTTGCGCAAAACGGGACGCTTTTATCCTGCGGCCGCGGGAGCGTCCGCCTGCGCGAAATCAGGCTCGGCCGCCGCGATCAGCGTTCCCTCCGCCTCTGCGACGGTGAGTGTGACGCGGTCGCCCTTATTGAACAGAACGACCTTGCTTCCCAGCTCGGCGGAAACGTAATAATACACGCCGCTGCCGCCCAGCTCGATATAATAATAGGTCGTTCCGTCGATGACCGCGCTGCGGATATCGGTAATCGTACCGACGACCTGCGTCGTTCCGGGTTCGGGCGTCTCGTCACCGCCGTTGTTCGGGTCGTCGGATTCGATCTTGCCCGCCATATTGATATTGACCACCACGCCCCGGGCGGCAAGCTTGCTGATATACGCCTGCAGGCACGCCTTCAGGTCCGGGTTGTCGTCGCTGGGGCTGCGGACCGCGTCGGTGGTATACTGCGCCACGTTGACCATCGCGTAGCTCTTGATGATATCCTTATCTTTGAGCGACATCAGGTAGGTCGCCTCGCCGTCGAGGTTGATCAGGATCGGGAAGGTCGCCTTCCAGCCCTTATCGCGGACGATACCCTCGGCAGATTCCTGCGCCGCGGCCTCGGTCGCGCCGGTGGAGGAATAGAAGAACGCGTCTTTCGTTCTCTGGTTGATGATGATGAAACCGATGATGGACTGGTCGCTGGTAACGCTGGTAACGCCGGTATAGAGATAAACGTCGTCTTCAATGGCGATGTAGTTCGAACCGTTGGTGGTCAGCTTCACGCCGGTCTGACCGATAAAGGAGTTGATGAAGCCGCCGGAATATCTGCCGTAGTAATTATACTGCTGCACGACGAGATCCGCGTTGAAGACCTGGTCGATCCACTCGATATTGCTGCCGTCGGCGCTGACGCCCGCGCGCACCTCGTCGATCGAATAATACTGCATCTCGCCGGTGACCGCGTTGACCATCACGATACCGATCACGTCGTCGCCGCCCAGAAGACCGACGGTCTTGTCAAGCCGCTCGGTGATCCAGTAGGGCGTGCCGTTCTCGTCGATCTCAAACGAGGACGTGCCGAACAGATACGTCGGGTAAGCGAAACGCAGCACACGCCCGAGATAGCGGGAGAAATGCTCCGCCGTGCTGATCTTGATGCCTTCCTCAAGCTGCACGAGCTGCGCCTGCTGCGTGTTCATGTTGACCGTGATATATCCGGGCAGACCGTCGGAACGGTTCTTGAGCCACTTGAAAATATCGCCGTACTGCAGCGGGAACACCCGATAGGGACGCGCTTTGTAGTTGATTTGCGTCGAATAGGAATTCTGCACCTCAAACTGCGATTCCTTGCCGATTTTGGCAAGATCGCCGAGGGTCTTATCCGCCAGTTTTTCCGCAGCGGAGGCGTCGATCAGCGGCAGCTTGTTGAAATCCTCGATGTCGTCGATCGCGGAAAAGCTCTGCGAGAATTCGCCCTCCTCGACGGAGAGGATGCGGGAATACGCTTTGGCGCGGAACAGCGCGGCGCTCGAGAGATATCCCACGCCGAGGATCAGAACGAGCACACCGGCAAGAATAACCGGGACCGTCGCCTGTTTTTTGACGTAGGGAACAAACTCGGGACGGGTGAACGCCCGGGAAAGCACCGCGTGCGACGCGACGTAAGACGCGAGCACAAGCCCGATATAAGCGTAAAACTTCGTCGATTTCAGATTCATGGGCGGCAGCATGAAATAGTACGCCACAGCCGCAACGACCAGCGCCACGGCGACGCTGATAATGACCTTGAGCCAGACCTTATCCGGCGCGATATAGGCCTCTTTTGTTTTTGCCCTGCCGTTTTTGGAGAAATCCACTTTGATCGGTTCCAATCTCTGCAACTCCTTTATCTGTTAAATAACATTTCGATTATACTATATTCCACGCATAAATACAAGTCTAATTTATTCTGCATTTATGACTGTCCAGCAGCAGCTTCACAAACAGCCCGCCCTGCACGGTACGGTTCTGGAAGCCCGTTTTTTTCGCGGTTTTCGTA
>JAFRTA010000376.1 GCA_017427315.1 Clostridia bacterium | reverse complement strand
CTGCCTCAAAAGACGCGATAGCGTTCATTTTTCGACAATCGCGGAGAATAAACCGAGACGCAGAGCGTATCATTATCGTTCTCTCATCCCTCATCCCTTCTCCCTCATCCCTTCGGGCGTCAGCCCGACAAATCAGAATTTAAAAAAACCGTTTTTATATGTGGAGATTTTGACAAAAAAACGCCGCATAAAGGGTGAGGACCTCAAAGAGAAACGGAGACGACACGAATGACGGATCAGGCGATCGCATCTCTCTTTCGCGGGCGTTCCGAGGACGCGATCCGGGAAACGGAGAACGTCGGCGCGCGTCAGGTCAGGGTGCGCGCCGACGTTTTTTGCAAAGTTCGCAAAGTAAATCGTTTAACCTGTGATTTTGTATTGATTTTTCAAAAAAAAGCGTGTATGATAGAAAAAAGACAAAAAATAGGTGGGATTTTCATGGTCTGGGTCATCGTCATCCTTCTGCTTCTCGCGCTGCTGCTGTTCATCGGCTGCTATTTCATTTTCCGCGCGCTGATCTGGCGCAAGAGCGGGAAAGCGCCGCCGAAGATCGTTACGTTCTTTATCAAGGGCAGCGCCGACAGCGAGGAATTCGTCCGCGATCAGGCGATTGCCGAGGATAAGATCAAGACCCTCGCCGCCGAGCGCGTCGAGCGCAAAACGCGCGACGGCGAAACGCTCGTCGCCTATATTGCCGAGCCCCGGAACGCGAACGATAAGATCATCATCGGCTGCCACGGCATGAACTGCAACGGCAGACGCGAATTCTGCTTTTTCGGCTCCGATTTCTACGATAAGGGCTATACCCTGATCCTGCCCGACCACCGCGGTTCGGGCGAGAGCGACGGCGATTTCATGGGCTACGGCACCCACGAATCGAAGGATACGTTCACATGGGTCAAATACGCAAAAGAGCGCTGGCCCGAGAAGCATATCTTCCTGATCGGCGTTTCCATGGGCGCGGCGACCGTGCTGATGATGAGCAGCAGGCACGGCATCCGCGACGTGGACGGCATCATCGCCGACTGCGCTTACACCACCGCGTGGGACGAGTTCAGCTATCAGCTCAAGACCTCGTTCCATCTGCCCGATTTCCCGATCATGCAGATCTGCAACATGTACTGTAAATTCATCTGCGGATACGAATTCCGCGACGCGGCGCCGCTCAAGGCGGTTCGGAAAGCGGAGGTGCCGATCCTGTTCATCCACGGCACAGCCGACGCGCTGGTTCCGCCCTATATGCAGGAGCAGCTTTACGAAGAGTGCGGTTCCGGGCTGCCCGAGGACCAGAGAAAAGAAAAATTCGGCGTTAAGGTCGAAGGCGCGATCCACGCGAGAAGCTACTATACGAACCCGGACCTGTATTCCAAGGCGGTCGAGACCTTCATCACCCACGTGCTGCGTCCGCGGACGCTGAACATCTCTTACGCCGCTCCCGCGGAGAACGACGAGTCTGCCGGCGAAGAACAGTAAACCGCCGCTTCCGTCCGAAACCGACCGCCTCCGACGGGGGGCGGTTTTTTCAAAAGAAGCGTCCGGGGACCGGAGCCGTCCGCAGCGGCATATCGCAGGGCCCGTCCGCATAAAATGAGACGGGCTGACATAAAAGAGGAATCGGAATGACCTTAAACGAACTGAAAAGCGGCGAACGCGCGCGGATCACTGCCGTGGGCGGCGAAGGAGCGCTGCGCCAGCACTTTCTCGATATGGGCGTGATCCCCGGCGCGGCGGTCACCATGATTAAGCTTGCGCCGATGGGCGATCCGATGGAGCTGATGCTCCACGGCTACGAGCTGACGCTGCGTCTTGCGGACGCGGCGCAGATCGGGATCGAGCTCCTTCCGGCGGAAGATCTGCCCGATGAGACCGCCGAACGGCGTCAGAAGGCGGAGCATCCCGGTCTCGGCGAGGGCGGGCGCTTCCACCCGAAGGGGACCGGAACGCCGCTGCCCGAGGGCGAGATCCTGACCTTCGCGCTGGCAGGCAACCAGAATTGCGGCAAAACCACGCTGTTCAACCGTCTGACCGGTGCGAACCGGCACGTCGGAAATTTTCCCGGCGTGACCGTGGACCGCAAGGACGGCGAGATCCGGGACCATCCGTGCACCCTCGTCACCGATTTGCCCGGCATCTACTCCATGTCGCCCTACAGCAGCGAGGAGCTGATCTCCCGCGATTTTATTCTGAAAGAAAAACCGAAGGCGATCATCGATATCGTCGACGCGACCAACATCGAGCGCAATCTCTATCTGACGATGCAGCTTCTCGAGACCGGCGTACCGATGGTCGTCGCGCTCAATATGATGGACGAGCTGACCGCCAACGGCGGCAGCATCGACGTGAACGAGATGGAAGCGCTGCTCGGCGTTCCGGTGGTGCCGATCTCCGCGGCGAAGAATCAGGGCGTGCACGAGCTGATCGACCATGCGATCCACGTCGCGCGCTATCAGGAGCCGCCCGTACGGCAGGATTTCTGCGGCGCGAGTGAAAACGGCGGCGCGGTGCACCGCTGCCTGCACGGCATCCGGCACCTGATCGAGGACCACGCCGAGCGCGCGGAGCTGCCCGTGCGCTTCGCGGCGAGCAAGGTCGCCGAGGGTGACGAGCTGATCCTGGAACAGTTGGAGCTCGACGAAAACGAGCTGGAGCTTTTGGAGCATATCATCGTACAGATGGAGACCGAGCGCGGACTCGACCGCAGCGCGGCAATTGCGGATATGCGCTTCGCGTTTATCGAGAAAGTCTGCCGGCAGACGGTGAAAAAACCGCGCCAAAGCAAAGAACGCCTGCGCAGCGAGCGGATCGACCGGTTCCTGACGGGCAGATATACCGCGATCCCGGCGTTTATCGCGATCATGGGACTGGTGTTTTTCCTGACCTTCAACGTCATCGGCGCGGGGCTGCAGAAGCTGACGGAATGGGGCGTTGATGCGCTTGCCGCGGCGGCGGACGCCGTGATGACGAACGCCGGCGTCAACGCAACGCTGCACGGCCTGATCAGCGACGGCATTTTTGAAGGCGTGGGAAGCGTTTTGAGCTTTCTGCCCATTATCGTGACGCTGTTTTTCTTTCTTTCAATCCTTGAGGACAGCGGCTATATCGCCCGCGTGGCGTTCGTGATGGATAAGCTTCTGCGCCGCATCGGGCTTTCGGGCAGAAGCATCGTGCCGATGCTGATCGGCTTCGGCTGCACCGTGCCCGCGGTGATGTCCACCCGGACCCTGCCCAGCGAACGGGACCGCAAAATGACGGTCCTGCTCACGCCGTTCATGAGCTGCACGGCGAAGCTGCCGATCTACGCGTTCTTCGTGGAGGCGTTTTTCCCGAAATATAAGGCGCTGATCATGATCGGGCTGTATCTCGGCGGCGTAATCACCGGGATCCTCGTCGCATTCCTTTATAAGAATACGCTGTTCCGCGGCGAGGCGGTGCCTTTCGTGATGGAGCTGCCGAATTACCGTCTTCCCGGCGCGAAGAACGTGCTGCGTCTTTTGTGGGAGAAAGCGAAGGATTTCCTGCAGCGCGCGTTTACCGTGATCCAGATCGCGACGGTCGTGATCTGGCTGCTCAAGAGCTTTGATCTGAAATTCAATCCCGTTTCGGACCCCGGGAGCAGTATCCTGGCGGGGATCGCGGGTGTTATATCTCCGGTCCTGAAGCCCGTGGGGCTCGGCGACTGGCGCATCGTCGTTTCTTTGATCAGCGGTTTCATGGCGAAAGAGAGCGTCGTTTCCTCCATGGAGATCCTGTTCGCGGGCGGCGTCGCCGGCGCGCTGTCGCCTCTTTCTGCGGCGTGTCTGCTGGTGTTTTCTCTGCTTTATACGCCCTGCGTCGCGGCGATCGCTTCGATCCGCAGGGAAATGGGCGTAAAATGGGCGCTGGGCGTCGTCGCCTGGCAGTGCGCGATCGCGTGGATCGCCGCGCTGCTGACGCACCTCGTCGGCGTGCTCGCGGGAGGCGCATGATATGAGCACGGCGGATATCATCGTAATCGTCATTCTCGCGCTCGCCGTCGCCGCCGCCGTGTTTTTCGCGGTGCGGAAAAAGAAAAAAGGCGGATGCTGCGGATGCGGCGGGGACTGCGGGAAGTGCGGGAAATACTGATTTGTCGGGGCGCTTGCGCCCCGCAAATCAGTATTTAGGGAGCAGGGAGAAGGGAGCAGGAAAAAGGGCTTGTAAAATATCATATAAGCCTCACCGGAAGACTCTGCTTATACTGTTCTTAAAGTGTTTCAATAAATTGAGCGTAGAGCATAAATCAAGAAGCAGAGCGTATTGTTACGTTCTCTTCTCCCTTCTCCCTCATCCCTTCTCCCTTGCGGGCGTCAGCCCGACAAACCCGAAGTTATCACAACCTCCGAAGCACCAAATATACTGACCGTAAGGGGGGATCGCAATGAAAAAAGAAAAAAAGCCGAACGCGCACCCGGCGTTTGAGAAGACCGCGATCCGGGTCTCCGCGGTGAGTATCGCCGGGAACCTTTTACTGTGCGTTTTCAAGCTGCTGGCGGGGCTGCTCGCTTCTTCCGGCGCGATGGTCAGCGACGCGGTGCATTCCGCGTCCGACGTGTTCAGCAGCATCATCGTGATTATCGGCGTGCGGATCGCGTCGAAGGATCCCGACGAAAATCATCCTTACGGCCACGAACGGTTCGAATGCGTCGCCGCGATCGTGCTGGCGGTGATCCTGCTGATCTCGGGGCTGTTTATCGGCTATACCGCCGCGCGCACGATTTTCTCGGGCGAGACGGCGGAGATCGCCGTGCCCGGCGTGCTGGCGCTGGTCGCCGCAATCGTGTCTATCGCGGTAAAAGAGGGAATGTTCTGGTTCACCCGCCATTACGCGATCAAGATCAATTCCGGCGCGCTGCGCGCGGACGCGTGGCACCACCGCAGCGACGCGCTCTCTTCCGTCGGCGCGCTGGTCGGCATTGCCGGCGCGCGGATGGGGCTGCCGATCCTCGATACCGTCGCAAGCCTTGTCATCTGCGTGTTCATCGTCAAGGCGGCGGTCGATATCTTCCGCGACGCGATGAACAAGATGGTGGACCGCTCCTGCGACGAAAAAACGGAGCAGGCGATCCGCGCAATCGCCGAGGCGCAGGAGGGCGTGATTTGCGTCGACCTTCTGCAGACGCGGGAGTTCGGCAATAAGATCTACGTAGATATCGAGATCCGCGCCGACGGGCAGAGCACCCTCGAGGCGACGCACGAAATCGCCGAACGCGTTCACGGCGCGGTGGAAAAAGCGTTCCCCGCAGTCAAGCATATCATGGTGCACGTCAATCCGGATTGAATTCCGGCTGTTGCCGGAAGGAAGAAGATATTAGAGCGAAGCGATCGTATCCTACACGATCGGCGTCCTGACACATTTCCCGCCCCCTTTTCCCTGCGTTCCGATCCCCCGCTCATCCGTGCAGCTCCCGGATATTGACGACACCGGGGACGGGAGGCGGAGAAAATCATTCGCGCAGGGTGTTTTCAGGACCTTTCGGCAAATCATGACGACGCCGCACACGCGAAATGTGCGGCGTCGTATTTCTATGCCGTTTTCCCCGCAAGCTGAACGAAGGGGCTGCGATGCAGCCCCTTCGTTCAGCTTTTGCTTATCCGCAGCACGGTCACCGAATACTTCGGCGCGGTGTAATTGAACGCGTCGGAGATCCCGTCAAGGTCGAATTCCTCGATCTTGCAGGCTTCCGGCTGACCGAGGACGTTGTCGTTATCAAGGCTGTCGCCTTTGAGCTGATACACTCTCGCCGTTTCCGCAGGCGCGCCGTCCGAAGAGAGCTTCACCGCGAAGGTGCGGTCGGAGCCGGTCACGTTGACCAGCTTTATGACGATATCGCCGTTCTCCGCCTCGGAGACCACCTGATAGCTCTCCGCCTCGGTATTTGAGCCGACGGTATGATCGACGTAAAGCTCGTCGTCGATATAGCACTTGATATTTCTGCCGCTGACGACGACCTTCAGCGCGTAGATCCTGCCGGTCTCGGCGGTGAAATCGCGCACCGTGCCCGGGATCTGCCCGGTCTTGCCGCCGTTTTCAACGATCTGCAGGCAGGAGACCGTGTTCTGCCAGCCGCCGATATTCCAGAAGATATTGTTTCCGGTATCCTTCACGCCGAAGGGGATAAGGAAGCCCTCTTCACCGTCCAGCTTCCGGGCGTCGACGGTATAGGTGTAATCGGTCCACTGATCGTCGCCGAAATACGCCACGCTGCCGGTCTCGGAATACGCCATATCGGTGCTCGACTGTACCAGCTCCCCGCCCTTGACCCTGAATTTGCCGTCGGTGGGCGTGGTCCACCCGCCGAGACGGAAGCCGGGCAGGGTGAAATCGTCCTTATCGAGCGTCTTGCCGTCGGAATTGCGCACGACCTTCACGTTGTCGAACGCCGCCGAAGTGTACCACGTGCCGACGCCGACTTTGCCGACGATATCCGCCTGCGGGACCGCCGCGCCGGAAAGCTCCGAATTCAGAAGCCGCGCGCCCTGATGGTTCATGAACAGCTTCTGCACGTAATAGTTGATCGAGCCGGTGGTCTGCGCGTTGTTGAACCAGATCAGGTCCGGCGACCAGTGCGTCGCGGTCAGGTTGCCGAACAGGGGCGCGTAGGCCGCCATGCGCACGATATCGCCGTTGCGCTCAAGACCCGTCATAAACGCCGCCTCGGCAAGCGCCGCCTCGAGCCGGTTGGAGCGCGCCGCGTATTCGCCGAGGAATACCGGGATCGCGCCGCCGTAACGGGTGGCGGTGATCTCCTCCGTGGTCCTGCCGTAAACGCCTCTGTCGTAGTAGTCGGTGTTTTTCAGGAACCAGGAGGGGTCGTTATAGTAATGCTGGTCGATCGCGCCCGCGAAATCGAGCGCGTCAGCAAGGATGTTTTCTTTGATATACTGCTCGGCGAATTCGTAGGATCTGATATAATTCGTGCCGTGGGTCGCGTCGGAGGGACCCGCGGAATAGATCAGCTCAAGCCCGTCGTAAAGCGCAGGCTTTTCCGCCTTCGCGGCGCAGAAGGATTCGAGGAACGCCGCGTAACGCTCGTAATAATCCTCGCGCTCGTTCTCGTTGCCGATGCAGATATAGTGCAGGTCGAAGGGCTCCGGGTGCCCCAGCGAGGCGCGCACCTTGCCCCAGGTCGTGTCCGCGCCGCCCCGGGCGAATTCCACAAGGTCGTGCATATCCTGCAGCCAGCCGGCGAATTCGTCTGATTCCATATCCACGCCGCCTTTGCCGCGCATCTGACAATAAAGGCCGCAGTTGAGCACCGGCACCGGCGACGCGCCGATATCCTCGCAGAGCAGGAAGAACTCATAGAACCCGAGCCCGTAGCTCATGAAGCAGGGCAGGGGGTCCTCCGTCGCGGCAAGATCCGTCCAGAGGTTTACGCCCTGCTTGCGGGCGGCGACGTCGCCGTATCCGCCGCCGAATTCCAGCGGCAGGCCGTCGGGGCCCGTGCCGATCGAATCCTTCCAGTGATAGGCGGTCTCATAGTCCACGCCCTCGATCACGCAGCCGCCGGGGAAGCGCAGGAATTTCGGCTGCAGATCCTCGAGCATCTCGCCGAGGTCTTTCCGAAGGCCGTTTTCCCTGCCCTTGAAGGTGTCCGCCGGGAACAGGGAGATCATATCGAAATCGACCGTGCCCCTGCCGATCAGCACCTGCAGGGTCACGTTTTCGTGCGCCGTCGCGTCCGGGGTGAGAACGGCTTCGTATTTCGTCCATTCGCCGGTGATCGCGGGAATGGACGCCTCCGCGGCGACCGTATCGCCGATGCAGAGCCGCAGCGTCACGCCGCCGCCGTACTCCTCCGCTCCCGCTGCGCGGGCGTAGAAGGACGCTTTGTATTCCTTGCCCGCCTCGACGCTCATTCCGTCAAGGAAGCCCCGGTTTTTCACACCGGCGAGCCTGTCGGAGCTGTTGGCGATCACCAGAAACGTGGGATTGTTCGCGTTCAGCGCGTATTCCGCCCTGTCCGCCGTAAGCGTCAGGTTCGGCGCGCCGACGTAATCCCAACCGTAAAGCCCGTCGCCCGCCGCGAGCTCGGTATATTCAAAGGAGCGGTTCGCGACCATTTCGGCGTAAAGTCCGCCGTCGGCGGCAAAGTTGATGTCCTCGAAGAAAATGCCGAACAGCAGGTCGCTGATGTCGCAGACCACGTCGTCAGCATGGATATCGAGCGTGTAGTCCGCGTTTTCGGCGTCGTACTCCGCGACGGTGTTCGCGGGCGGGCGGTCAATGACCTTCACGGGCGTCCCGCCGCCGATCGAGGCGATCAGCGCAAGGAACCAGGCGAAGATCCGGCGGAAAAATGACAGGATGGTGTACTTCATGAATGCGCCTCCTTTTTTTAATGGAAAATGAATAATGAACAATGGATAATTTCGGAAAAGCGCTGTCGCGCCTTTTTATTATATAAACTGCAGGGCGGGTTTTCGGGAAAAGATTTTACGCTGATTATGCCGAAAGAAGTTGGTTTCTACCCGTTGATGAACGTTGTTACACAGCAGAAAACAAATCATAACTTCAACTCATCGGCAGCCTGCTTTTTTCGGATCCGCCGCGTAATCGCATTGACAGCTCTGTACGAACAATATGCAATTGTCGGTAAATTGAAAAAAGCATAAAACGCTGCTGCTGAAAAAGTACTTTGAGCGTTCTTAATGGTTTCAAAATCAAAAAAAACTTTATCATCGACGCCTAAACCGACAATATTAATATACTTGTTATGTTCTTCTGAGACTTTATAGGTAAGTTGAATCGTCATTCCCGGTTTTACGGTTGCCTCAAACAGATCGACATCTAATATATTTGCCGTATTCCTCAAGAAGAAACAACGTTCGTCTTCTGTAAATAAAGCATATGCATTAACCGGAAACAGTTCGCCAACAAATGCAGCTTTGCTCGAAAAATACGTCTTTTCAATTGTTGTTGTCTTCGTATTGATATAATAATAGCGATAATTATATAAAAATGTAATTAATCCCGCGATTGAAAAAAATATGCAGAACCCGATGATCCGTTTTTTAATCCTAACATCGCCTTCAATGGCTTCTTTAATTAATCTGAAAAATACTTTTACCGCATCGGCAATTTCCTTGAAACTGATTTTCTTTTTTTCATAGAATATTGCACCTCCGTTTATCATCAGGTGCAGAGCCCCGTCAAATGTCCGCCGGCTATTTCCTAATATAAGGTATTCTCTTAAATACCCGATTGATCTTCTTGAAGTATTCCGCGTCGACGCTGTCGATGGTCTCCTGCGTAGTGCGGAAGCGCCAGTTGCCCTCGGCCCTGCCGGGGGTGTTCATGCGCGCGTCCGCGCCGAAGCCGCACATATCCTGGAACGAGATCACGGCGAGCTTCGCGTTGGAGCGCCACACGGTCTCGATGATCTTCCGGCAGGAGGGGCTGTGGTAGCCGCCCTCGCCCCAGTTGCCGCCCTCGAAGCCGCAGTAATCCAGCGCAAAGGCGCATTCGCGCTCGGAGGCCTCCCAGAGATAACCTAAAAGGGTGTTGTTGTCGTGGGTGCCCACGTAGGCGACGGAATTTTCCGGGTAGTGGTGGGGCAGATGGGTGCTGTCGCCGTCCGGATCGAAGCCGAACTGGATCACCCGCATACCGGGGAACTGCGTATCCTTCAGCAGCTTCACGACGTCCTCGCCGAAAACGCCGAGGTCCTCCGCAACGATCTGCGCCTCGCCGATCTCCTT
>JAFRTA010000375.1 GCA_017427315.1 Clostridia bacterium | reverse complement strand
GACCGCAGCAATAAACGCTTGGTTTGTATTTCATAGTGATGCATACGCTTACGATCCCCCTTTTTTGGATATGCTCAGAAAATGTGTAGACAGCCCCATCAAACTGTCTTCTTTTTCCAGCAGCCGCACTACGCGCATGATATTCTCGCGTTTTGTTTCGTTTTTCCATGCGCGGTCAAGGTTGCGGATCAGCCAGCACGGACCGATCACGCCTCGAATATCTACGTCAAGGAAACCGGCGTCTTCTATTTCCGCTTTCAGTTCTTCCGGCTTATGGAAATAACCGAGCCCCAGTCCGCCGCCGGTATGCACGCCGGTTTTCACCGTCCGCTCCAAGCCGCTGAAAACGGCGTCGCTGTCCAAAGCGGGCTTTCTCTTTTTATCATAAACGGAAACGAAATGCAGCGTGGAGGCGTAGGCGGTGATATTCGCGGTAAACAGCAAACCGCCGGGCTTCAACAGCCGTTTGCATTCCGCAAGGCACTTGTCCCGTTCCGTTCTTTCGGTCAGGTGATACAACGGGCCGAAAAGGAGGATCGCGTCGGCGCTTTCGTCGGGACGAGGAATGCTTCTGGCGTCGGCGACCTCTGCACACCGCAGCGTTTGACCGCATTTCTTCCCGAATTTATGCGCCATTTCAATGTTCTTCTCAGACAGATCATAGAGATACACTTCATATCCGAGCGACGCAAGCCAACAGGAATACTCTCCGTACGCGCCGCCGATATCGCAGATCACAGCCGGCGCGGGCGGAAGATTTTCAAGCAGAATCTCCTTTGTCCGGGCAAACTCGATCAGACCGAGCCCCTTATGCAGCCGGTTCTTTTCGATCCCCTTATTATACTTTTCGAGAAAAAGCTTTTCGCTCAACAGTTCCATATGTAGCCCCATAAAAAAACAAACGGCTCTCCCGATGCCGGAAGTGCCGTCAAATACTGCTGATACGTTGATATAAATCAACAGACAGACAAAACGGCACGTATTTCGTTGTTACGCCGGTACTGTGTCATTTTGTCCGCCTCGCTTTCATTTGATATATGAGCAGTCTATCATAAAACTTCGGATAAATCAATACGGATACAAATATTTTTTTGACATTTTACCGCTCCGGTGGGTGACAAACGCGGCAAAATGTGTTATAATACAATCGATTTCTTTTTCAGGAGGCAAAAACCATGCGTAAGATCTTAAACATCCTTTTCCCCGTCGTCGCCGTCGTTCTCGGTATCGTCGTGCTGGTGCTGGGCTTCAAAAAGCTGGGCAGCAAAAAGAATTACGACGCGTCCGTCACCGGCGTGATCACGGGGATCGAGCGGGAATGGAGCGGCACGGACGAGGACGGCTTCGACCAGTACGACTATACGGTCTACGTCGATTACGAGGTCGACGGCAAGAAGTATGAAGGCGTCAAGTACCCGTCCTATGACAGCTCCATGCAGAAGGGCGACGAGGTCGAGATCCTTTATCAGTCGTCGAACCCCGAAAACATCGCGGAGGGCAATATCGCAGGCAACGCAACGATCATGATCGTGATCGGCGCGGTGGCCGCGCTGGCAGGGCTTGTGATGGCGGTAAAAGCCTTCATCCGTCCCTGAGTTTCACAAAACAGGCAATAAAAAACGTCCCGCGCGACTTGCGCGGGACGTTTTCACTTGATCGCGGCGTCATTTCACGCCGTATTCCAGCCAGCTCGTATAAGCTTCGGCGTAGTTGGTCTTGAAGCCCTCGACGCCCAGCGTCTGCAGCTCCCGCCACCACTCGGGGTAATCGCCGAGGTTGGAGAACACCTTTACCCCCATGCCGGCGAGCAGGTCCACGTCCTCCTTTGTGAACCAGAAATCGTTGAGCCCGACCTCATAGAGGCCCGCCTCGCGGATGAACGCAAGCTTCCGCTCATCCAGACGGCAGAAATTCGCGCCGGTCCTTAAGCCTTCGGGAACGCCGCCCGCCTGCAGAACCTCCTGCATTTCATACAAGATCTCCCAGTGGCCGGAGAAGACGATATACCGGCTGCAGTTCGGGGACTTTTTCAGGATGGGATAGATGGCGCGGAAGGTCCCCGGCGCGCAAAGCTCGATCTCGATCACGACGTCAGCGTCCACGTCGGTGAACCATTCGTCCACCTGCGCGAAGGTGGAGGGATGGGTGACGCGGGTATCGACTTTTCTGAAATATTCCTTCTCCTCTTCGCTGAAGGTCCGGGCAGAGCCCTCCCCCTCCGAATAGGGAACCGGCGGATGGAACGGCAGCAGATGCCCCGCGTACGGGATCGCGGCGGAGCAGATCTCCTCCGCCGTCAGGTCGCTTATATGCGAGGTGATCCTTCCGTCCGTCATACGGTTCAGGTTGTCGTCGTGGACGACCATGGCGACGCCGTCCTTCGACAGCCGCACGTCAAGCTCGATGCCCTCGCAGCCGTAATCCACGGCCGCCTGAAAAGCGTCTATGGTGTTCTCCGGCGCGTGCTGCGCAAGACCTCTGTGCGCAAAACGCATCGGGAAGCAGTTTTTTCCGTTTTCAAGAGAACTCATTTTTTGATTCCTGCCTTGAATTTGAAATTTTCTGTATTATAGCATATCGTTTCTCATTTGTCACCCACAGAATCGATATTTGCCTGTTTTTTCTCTTATCTGCCCCGTCGTGCGATCAGCTCGTCGTGCATTTCCTCCAGCTTTTTTTGGTCGATGGGATATTTCGCGATGAAGACGATCCCGGCGGCGGCGCAGAAAACGCAGGGCAGAACGGAGGCCGCCAGCGTCATGCCGAGGGTACTGTACTCCCCCGCCGCGGTTTTCGTCGCGCCGAGGATATAGAGCGGCAGCGCGCCGCCGATCCCCATGCCGATCTTGGTGATCATGGAGCTGAGCGCCGAGACCGCGCCCTCGCTGCGCTTGCCCAGCGCGTATTCCACGTAGCCGATATTGTCCGCCTGAATGCCGTAATTCAGGATCATGGACAGCGCGATGCCCATGCCGCTGACCGCGGAGGAAAGATAGACCGTTACGTGACCCAGCGCCGACGCGTCCACGCGGACGGCCTTGAGCGCAAAGCCGATCCCGGGGAGGATCATGCCCGCGCCGTAGACCTTCGTTTTCCCGATCTTATTGGTCAGGGCGGGCGAGACGAACGCCATGGGAACCATGCCGACCGCGTTGAAGACGGTCATCAGCGTCAGCGCCCCCACGTCGCCCAGCACGTACTGAGCGTAATAGGAATTCATGGTCGTCACGAAGCTGTTGCCGGAGTTGAAGAACAGCGTGGTAAGGAACGTCACCAGCACCGGCGTTACCGTGAGGATACGGAACAGATCTTTCACGGAATAGTGGGTCTGCTCGTCGAAGCGGATATTCTGGCGCATTCCCAGCGCGCCGCCCACGGAGCAGATCACGATCACGCCGATAAAACCGGCGATCACGGTGAGATACGCCTCTTTCGTGGCGTTCATTTTTGATATGAGCATCGGCGCGCCGACGCCGCACAGGGCGATGCTTGCCGAGACGATACCGCAGGTTGTCCGGCAAGCTCGCATTTTGTTTATGGGTCCCCATCGGCGATGCTTGCCAAGACGATACCGTCCGAATTTGGGGATCAAATTCAATGCTTGCTGAGACGATACAGTTTTTGATATTTTATCATATGGCAAGAAAATTCACAATAGGACTTGACAAGAAACGAAAAGAGAGTTAATATATTGTTGTCAAACTTAGATTTGACAAATTATAATTTGTCGGTGATTTTATGTTTATCGGACGAAAAAAAGAGATTGCTTTTCTGAGTAAAAAATACAATAGTCCAAACGCGGAATTTATCGTCATTTACGGCAGAAGACGCGTCGGAAAAACGGAAACGATTTCCGAGTTTTGCAAGGATAAACCGAATTTGTTTTTTTCTTGCAGAGAGTGTACGGATATTGTTCAGCGTGAAAACTTTTCTCGCGCAGTGCTTTCTTTCAATACGCCTGCTGCGGAATATGTAACGACTTTCAACGATTGGGGCGACGCTTTTTCGGAGCTTGCAAAAATCGAAAGCGACAAAAAAACGGTGGTCGTCCTGGATGAATTTCCGTATATGTGCAAGGGCGACAAAAGCATTCCTTCCATTCTTCAGAATCTTTGGGATCACGTTCTTTCGCATTCAAATATCATGTTGATCATCAGCGGAAGCTCCGTCAGCTTTATTGAAGACGAACTGCTCGGCGTAAAGAATCCGTTATACGGTCGTGCAACCGGTATATACAAAATGGAACCGCTTCCTTTTGTCGACGCGATAAAATTCTTCCCGAATTATTCCGAAGAAGATAAGATCATCGCTTATTCGATATTGGGCGGTATTCCTCATTATCTTCGACAGTTTGATCCGTCGGCAACGCTGGAAGAAAACGTGAAGGATCAGATCCTTTCAAAGGGCGGCGTACTCTTTGACGAAGTGGAATTCATGCTGCGTCAGGAGCTGCGCGAAACCTCCGTTTACAATACCGTGATCGAGGCGATCGCGCTCGGCAACGCCGCGTTCAACGATATATATTTAAAGGTGCAGATCGACAAACCGAAACTCAGCGTTTATCTGAAAAACCTGATCGACCTGGGGATCATTAAACGGGAATTTCCGGTTCTGACAAGCCCGAATGAAAAAGTTAACGTCAACAGAGGCGCGTATCGTTTGACAGATCCTTTCTTCCGTTTCTGGTATGCGTTCGTTTATAACAACCTCTCTCTTCTGGAGGGCGGAGGGATCGAACGAGTCTGGAAAAGAAAGGTACAGCCAAACCTTCATAACTTCGCGTCAAAAGCGTTTGAAGAGATTTCCATTTCCTATTTAAGAGAACTTGATTTGCAGGATAAAACGCCGTTTGAAATATCTGCAATCGGCCGCTGGTGGGGCAACGTGACACATTACGATGAGAACAAAAAACCGTATTCATCCCCGGAAGAGATCGACGTTCTTGCCTGCGACGAGAAGGAAAAGAGTTTTATTATTGGCGAGTGCAAGTTCAGAAACGAGGCGTTTGATTTGCATGAACTCGACAAATTAAAAGCGAAACACGAGCGTAAAGGAATCATATATTATTACCTGTTCTCTCTCGGCGGGTTCACAGATACAGTCAAAAACCTGGCCGAAAAAGAGAAAAATATCTATCTGATCGAACCGTCCGAGATGCTCAATCGTTAAGCGGCAGCGTCTCATCAAGCATTGAATTGTGATATCACAATTCGGATTACAAAGAGCGGTATCATCTTTGCAAGCATCGCCTTTGCACGTGCACGGCGCTTGTCAGGGGCGCGGGTGTCCAGTGGACACCTCTGCCATAGGCAGAAGCGCCGACCGAGCCGGCAGGCGAGACTGATTCCCTGAAACCCTTTCGTTAAAAGAGGAAATCCTGCCCGCCACAGGCGCGCCGGAGGAACCGGAGCCCCATACGGCCCGATCAGCCCTCCGGTGAGGGTCGCTGCAAGTGGTGCGATCAGGTCCATACCGGCTTTTGGGGCAGGCTCGTCGACTTTTTCCACGCGATCTTTTACTTCTTCACCCACCTGTTCGGCAAGAGATAAGGCAACAAAGCAAAAATCAATTCTTCACCTGATCCGGAGCCGCGCGCCCCGGCTCTTTTCTTTCCCGTAAAAAAAATGACTGCGAAGCAGCAAAGCTCCGCCGCCGGTTTTCTGTTTGTGAAAAATAATCTGTTTCACGCACATGAAACGTAAATAGATATCGATGATAATCCATAAAAAACACTTGAATTGCCTCCCGATATTTGCTATATTTAGGATAGGTAAATATAAGGGAGGTATTGCCATGGGCAAGCTCAAAGCGCTGAAGGACAAATTCTTCGCGCCGAACCCGAGCTTCACGGTCAAAGAGCAGCTCGGCTACTGCGGCGGCATCTTCGGCAACTGCATGGGGCAGGATATTATCGGCTCTTTCTCCGATAAATTCTCCCGCGAGTTCCTCAAGGTCAAGGCGGAGCATATTACGATCTACAGCAATATCGCGCTCGCACTCGGCTTCATTGTGGCTGCGGTCTCGGGATATATCCTCGACACGCCCGTCGCGCCGGGCAAAAAAACGCCGACGAAGATCATCACGGGCACAATGCCCATTCCCTTCGCGCTGACCTCGGTGCTGCTGTTTTTCGTCCCGTCGCAGAACCCGATCCTGAACTTTGTATGGATGCTCGTGATCATGCTGGTGTTCAACACCTCGGACGCGTTCTTCGACGCCTCTCTCAATACGCTTTCGCTGCGAATGACGAGCAACGCGAACGACAGAAAGAACTTTTATACCGTCGGCACGCTCGCGTCGGCGCTGGGCTCGATGCTTCCGGAATGGCTCACGTCCTATCTTGTCGGCACGGTACGCGACAACGCCCCGCAGCAGCAGAAGTATTACTTCTTCTGTGCGCTCGCGTTCACCGCGGTCGGCGTCGTGCTGATGTACGCGCCGTACTTTACGCTGAACGAGAAGATCCGCGTGGAGCACCGCCCGGAAAAAAGCAAGCTCAGCTGGGATAAAGAGACGATCCTCTGCGTGCTGCACAACCGCACCTTTATCGTCACCGAGGCGGCGACCTTCTTCGAGCAGATCCGCCAGCTCTCTTACCGTCTTTTCGTTTACATCTATGAAAACGTGCTCGGCGACCTGAAGATAAAGGCGCTCATGGATATGGTCAGCGGCGCGCTTTCCTACGTGGGGCTGTTCGCGGTCCCGTTCCTCGGCAAACACTTTTCCGCGCGCACGGTGCTTTCCGGCGGCTTCGCCTATACCGGCATTTTCTACGCGATCATGGGGCTGCTCGGACTCGGCTTCAGCTCCGAAAAAATGCACAAGCGGCGCGTTATCATCGGGCTGCTGATCGGTCTTGCCGGTATGCCGAACAACGCGATCGCCGCCTCGAAAAAAATCGTTGTCGGCGATTCCACGGACTATATGGAATGGTACGCCGAGAAAAAATACGGCAGGCCCATTCACGCCGAGGGCTTTATCACCGCGACGCAGAGCCTGCTGGGCAACGTATTCAATATCATCCGCACGAATATCTATAACATCGTGTTCGCAAAGCTCGGCTATCTGCCGAATTACAGGGACGCGAACGGCAAAGAGGTCAAGGCGGTGCAGTCCGAAAAGACGCTCAAGGGCATCTTCCTGATGTTCGTGCTCTGCGGCGTGCTCGGCAATTTCCTCGCATCCGTAACCTATCTGTTCGACAGATACACCGGCGAGAGGAAAGAAAAGATCTACGCCGAGCTGCTGGAAATGCGCGAGAAACGGCTTGCGGATGCGGAAACGGGAGCAGAAAGCGCCGAAGCGTAATGTAATGCCGTTCGGTTCACAACAGCCTCTTTATTCTTGAAACAGTCTTGCACAAAAAACACGGGGAACGGCGCCTGCAAGCTATCAGTATAAAACGTATTGGAGAAACACAGAATGGGTTATTTTGATTATCCGATCGACAGCAAAACGCCGTTGAGAAAAAAAATCAGAATAAAACGTGATCTTCTTGCCAAGGACGTCAACCGGATCGAAAAACGCATTGCCGTACTCGGAGGCTCCACGACGAACGAGATCGTCGACCAGCTCGAGCTGTTTCTGCTTTTCAACGGCATCAAACCGACCTTTTATCAGTCGGAGTATGCGCAGTTCTGGCAGGACGCCGTATTCGGAAACGAAGAGCTTGACAGTTTTCATCCCGACGTTGTGTTTATTCATACAAACTGGCGAAACATCCCTGCCTTTCCGACTGTCTCCGACACGAGGGAAGACGCAGCCGAGCTGCTTGACGACACGTTCCGTCGTTTTTCGACGATGTGGGACAAACTGAATGAAAAATTCCATTGCACGATCATTCAGAATAATTTTGACAGGCCGAACCGGAGACTGCTCGGCAACAGCGATATCTCAGACTGCAGGGGGCGGACCAATTTTATAGCAAAGCTGAATCTGCTTTTGTATGAATACGCAGACGCTCATCCGGCGTTTTTTATAAACGACCTCGATTTTCTGGCAGCGGACTACGGCCTTGCGGCATGGAACGATCCCCTTTATTGGCATATGTATAAATACTGCCTTTGTCTTGACGCCGTCCCGCATCTGGCAAAAAGCGTTGCAGACATTATCAAAAGCGTTTACGGCAAGAATAAAAAAGTGCTTATGTGCGATCTTGACAACACGCTCTGGGGCGGTGTGGTCGGCGACGACGGCGTGGAAGGAATTCAGATCGGGCCGGAGGTTCCCGTGGGCCAGATCTATGCGGAGTTCCAGCAGTATCTGAAAGAGCTGAAATCCATCGGCGTCCTTCTGACTGTCAACAGCAAAAACGATGAGGAAAATGCGCTGGACGGGCTTCGGCACCCGGACTGTACGCTGAAACCGGAAGACTTCGTTTCGATCAAGGCGAATTGGGAAAACAAAGACAGAAATCTTCGGGCGATCGCCGACGAGCTGAACCTCGGTACGGACAGCTTCGTGTTTATTGATGACAACCCGACCGAGCGCGAGATCATACGGCAGGCGGATCCGGGCGTGGCAGTCCCCGAGATGGATCTTCCGGAGAACTATTTAAGGCTTATTGACCGAAGCGGATATTTTGAGGTTACCGCGCTTTCCGCGGACGATCTGTCTCGCGTCGAAATGTATCAGGCGAATGCAAAACGGGTACGGCTGCAGGAGGCTGCGGGAAGCTACGAGGATTTTCTGAAAAGCCTTCAGATGACGGCGACGATCCGTCCTTTTGAGGCGATCTACATGCAAAGGATCGCACAGCTTACAAATAAAAGCAACCAGTTCAACCTGACGACGCTGCGCTGCAGCGAAAGTGATATCGCCGGAATGCAGGCTTCGGAAGAGTATATCTGCCTGTATGGCAAGCTTGAAGATAAATTCGGGGACAACGGCGTCGTCAGCGTTGTTTCGGGGCGGATCGAAAAGAATGAATTACATATGGTTCTGTGGCTGATGAGCTGCCGCGTCCTCAAGAGAGGGATGGAAGACGCTATGCTCGACGCACTTGCCGTCGCCGCCGTTGAAAAAGGGATCGAAAGGATCATAGGCTATTATTACCCGTCGCCGAAAAACGGGATGGTAAAAGAATTCTACCGGAGGATGGGCTTCACGTTCCTTTCGGGAGACGACGCCGGCAATACGGTGTGGGAACTGAATCTGTGCGATTACAAGCCAAAGGCTCCGCCGATCGAGATCCGGGTATAAATAAGGGAGAATGCAAAAATGAGCAGAGAAGAGATCTATGAAAGATTAAACGACGTGTTCCGGGACGTGTTCGGAGAAGACGATATCACGGTAACCGACGAAACGACCGCCGCAGACGTCGACGGTTGGGACAGTCTGCGACACATCTCGCTTCTTGCGGCAGTCGAGGATGAATTCGATATTGAGTTTTCCATGGGACAGACAGTAAAAATGAAAAACGTCGGCGAAATGGTCGACTTTATTGAGGAAGAAGCTTAATGCGGCTCACATCACCGGCTTTTTTATGCTTTGTTTTCGTGACCCTGATCGCATACAGAGCGGTCCCCGCAAAAAAACAGTGGTGGGTCCTGCTTGCCGCAAGCGTCATTTTTTATCTCAGCTTCAGCGTTGGCGGCATCTTTGTGATGATCGGAACGGCGCTGCTTGTTTATTTCGCGGGGTTGGGCGTACAGAAACAGAAAGACTCCTACGCAGTCTGGCTAAAAGAAAACAAGGATACCGCCGATAAAGAAACAAAAAAAGAGACAAAATCGGTCTTTCAAAAAAAGCAGAAGCAGATCGTTGCCGGAACCGTTGCGGTTACAATCGGTATTTTATTTCTTTGTAAATATTACGGCGCGTTTGCTTCCGGTGTAAACAGTCTCCTCAATACGAATATATGGACGGCGGAGAACATTCTTCTGCCCCTCGGCATTTCTTATTATTCGTTACAGCTGCTCGGCTATCTTGTCGACGTACACAGAGATATTGCCCCTGCCGAAAAGAATCCGCTGAAGGTCATCTTATACGGCGGGTTCTTTCTTTCCATCATGCAGGGACCGTTCAACCGCTGGAACGACCTGATGCCTCAGCTCTGTGCGAAAGAGAGAAAAAAGCTTTCTTTCGCTGAAAACAGATCGGCCGTATTGAAAATCGTCGGCGGTTATGTCAAAAAACTCTGCATCGCGGATCAGTTCGCCATTATCTCAAACGAGGTGTTTACGAACTACACCAAGTATAAAGGTGTGGGCGTCGTTCTCGGCATCGTTTGCTTTGCCGTGCAGCTTTACGCCGATTTTTCGGGATATATGGATATTATTGTTGGGATCGGGCAACTCTTCGGAATAACAATGCCGGAAAATTTCAGACAGCCGTTCTTCTCAAGAAATATGTCCGAGTTTTGGCAAAGATGGCATATCACCCTCGGCCTATGGCTCAAAGACTACGTTTTTTACCCGATCCTAAAGTCGAGCCTGTTCAAAAAACTCGGCAAAGTGATCGCCGGGAAGATCGGCAAAGAGGCGTCAAGAAGGATCCCCACGTATCTGGGGATGCTGATCCTCTGGACGGTAATCGGCCTTTGGCACGGCGCGGGGATGCATTACGTTTTCGGCGTCGGCATCCTGCAGTTTCTTTATATTTTCCTCGGCGAGATTTTTGAGCCGTTATTCGTCAGAATCAAAAAATCGCTTCGCATCAATGAAAATAAGCTCTATTGGCACGTTTTCCAGTCTCTCAGATGTACCGCGCTCATGATGTTCGCCTGGGTATTTTTTAACGCGTCGTCCGTTCGGGTCGCGCTTCAGATCCTGAAAAATATGCTCCGAAGGCCGTTGCTCCGGCATTTGCTGGCGGTCTTTTCCGACCGTACGGTCGACGGACCGGCAAGGACCCTTATTTATTTTGCGCTTTGCATCGCGCTGCTGATCGTCGTCGATCTGCTGCATGAAAAAGGTTTTTCTGTCAGGGAATACGTCTGTAAAAAACCGTATCCTGTCAGGCTTGCGTTTTATCTGATTCTGGCGTTCGCAATCATCATTTTCGGAGCATACGGCAGACAGTTTATTTTAAAAGACTTTATTTATATGGATTTTTGATCCCGGAGTGACAGTATGAAAAAGAAAACGCGGCGCATATTTATCAAAGCGTTCATTGCGATCATATCTTTTGTTTTGATCTTCTTTCTAATCCAACCGTTTTTTGTCCCGAAATTCGTTGATCATGACGCAGTCAGCACGGTTACGGTAAACGCTTTTCGCCAGTTGGAGAGCAACAGCATTGACGTCCTGTTTTTTGGTTCGTCGCAGATGTTCTGCACTGTCAATACTGTTTTGCTTGACGAAAAATATAATATCAGCGCATATGATTTCGGCGCCAGCCGCCAAGCCATGAGCATTACGCCATATTATCTTACAGAGGCGCTGAAAACACAATCGCCGAAATTGGTCGCAGTTGAGATGGCATCGGTCTTTCAAACAAACGAAGAACTCACGCCGATGGAAATTGCATGGAACTACGCTCCTATGCCGTTGACAAAAGAGAAAGTCATCTCATTGGAGCAAATACTCGGCAGCAAATGGGACGCATATCAGCATACGTTCCTTCCTCTCCTGGTCTATCATGACAGATGGCGCGTGCTTGGCCAACAGAGTGATTACGACTGCAGATACGATTTTGAATATATCTTTCATCCGGACAAATATCTGAATCTGTACCCCAGAGGATACGTCACCGTTGATACCGTCGTGGAGCAATCGTATGACTTTGAAAACAGCAGCGTCGAAATAAAGGCCATACCGGAAGAAAGCATCGCCGCTATTGACAATATCGCAGAACAATGCAGAGAGAAGAATATCCGGCTTTTGTTTTTCAAGGTGCCGGTATCGCTTTGGACAAGAGGAGAATCCGCATCGGTAAAACAGCTTATGGATGCGCGCGGTCTGGACTTTATCGATCTGAACGATTTTTCACGGGAATTGGAAATTGATGAGAATAAGGATTTCAGCGATATCAGGCATCTGAATAAATACGGCGGGGAAAAAGTCACAGAATACCTTGCCGGGATTCTGCCGTTATACCTATCCGCTTCCTGACCGCTGAGCCAAAAGTCCGGCGGCTGTGATGGATCTTTCGGTTTACTGCTTCCGCGTCCCCGATACAAATGGGCTTACCGAGGTAAAAAACCGCAAGACCGATAATCTTTCATATATAAATCTTTGAAATGAATTGCAAGAACTCACCGCACATCAGCAGATTAAAAAAATGATCGGGATTGTCCCCGATCATTTTTTTGTTTTGATGATTCCGCATCGGTGATGTCCTCGATTTCACCGGTAAAAAACCGCAGTTTTCTATCTTTTCCGCCTTTTCCGGAGCACAGCGTCGACGCATCCTGCTCTTCATGCCCGTCATATGGATGGCAGATAAAACACAACCATCGGGCGGCCTCATTCGTACGAAGTATGAACCATCGTCATTCCTGCTGCTGATGTCTGTATTTCTAAGACAGATTTCCGTTTTTCTGTTAAACGGTCAATTCAATCGATAATTCTCCGTCGGGATCGAAAAGAACCGTGTATTCCCTGCAAAGGAATCCGGGAGTGAGGCTGAAGATCCGCGTCGGAGGCTGCTTCAATTCTCCGCGCAGGACGGAAACGCGCGCCGCGTCCGACGCGACGGGAAGGATGTACCGCGCCGATCCGGCAATTGCAGGGTCAACGGCGCCTTCGATCAGCAGACCGTCTTCCCGCAGCGTATAGGTCAAGGAACAATTGCCGCACACCGGAGCGCGGAAATTTTCATTGTCGCACAAATGCGCGTCCGCGCGGACGACGGTCGCTCCGCCGCGTTCCTCATACCGCAGGACCGCGCCGAGGTCGAACTGCTGCGCATATTGTTTCCCGCCGATCTCCGCTTCGATCCGCGGGCAGGAAAGCCCCGGGAGCACGTTTCCCTGCGGGCGCTGCTGATTGTTCGGCTCAAACATGAGGTCCTCCGCGGGTCCCGCGGCGACGACCGCACCGCAGCGCCGGTTCCATAACAGACTCAGCGTGCCGCCCGAGACGTGCGCGCCGCGCTTCGCCGCGGCGTCGTACGCCGTGATATCCGCGATCCAGTCGCCGCGTGCGATGCGCACCGTATCAAGCTCGGGGAAATACCGCGCCTGCGGCGGGGCGTCCGACGGGAGCGCCTGCCGCGGGAAATCATACAGTCCCGCATCCAGTACGGCGGCGAGCGCTTTCGCATGACAGAACGTATGATGCACGCAGGGCGGCTCCCCCGCCCGCGCATAGTCCGGGCCGCCGTATAACAGTCCGATTCCGGTACACTTGTGATACAGTTCCAAATTGCGCATCGCCGCCTCGGCGAATACGGGCTCGGTTCTCCCGAGACGGAACAGCGCGTCCTGCGCGCCGTCCGCAGTGCGGCTGCCCCAGTACGTCCATTTGAACGCGCGGGTCCCCATACTGTTGTCCCACGCCCCGTCCGGGAGCATCCACGCAAGGTGCGCCCGGTACAGCGCGCGGCACTTTTTTTCCGCCTCCGCGTCGCCCGCGGCTTCGGCGTAACGGCAGAGAGACGGCAGCGTCTCCTCGACGTTATACCCGAGGTCGACCGCGCGGCAGCCCTTCGGCGTTTTCAGGTCGTGGGGCTTGCCCTCGCCGAACACCAGCCCGTTTTCGCTGACGTGTCCGAAGCAATACGCTGCCAATTCCCGCCCCGCCCGCAGAAACTCGGGACGCTCGAAATATCCGCCCAGCAGCGTCATCGCGCAGGCATTCGCGGCATAATAATTCAAATAAGCGGGCGAGCCGACCGTGATATTTTCGGAAAGCCACTCCCCCATCCCGAGCAGCCGCTTTTCCCATTGCCGCCGCTCGGTTTCGTCGAGCAGCGCGCCGTGATATTTCAGCGCGTCGTGCAGCGTGACGGAGGCAAACACCGTCACGCCCTGCCACGGGGAATCCGTATCGTTGCTCACGCTGCCGTCGGGACGGAGCATATTTTCACCCCACGCGAAGAGCTTTTTCGCGGCGGTCAGATATTTTTCATCGTCGGTCGCGTCGGCGAGATACAACAAGGGATAGACCGCCTCATGGCAGCGTCCGTGCACGCGCCCGCAGGCGGGACAGAATATCCCGCCGTCCCGGGTCGGTTCGCCCGGCGCGTCGAGCTGCAGGTCGAGAAGCGCGCCGCACCATTCGCGCAACAGTCCGGATACGGCGGCTTCAACGACGGCTTTCTCCATACGCTCACCCCCTTGATTATTGTATCGTTCGGGAAAGGAAATGTCAACAAATTCAGGACCCGATTCCCTGCGCGGCGTCCCGCGCGTTTTTATTACAATTCCTTAATATTCTTTTTTTCCCTTGACAGAATACGGAAAAAGCCATAAACTGTATTTGATTTATCAGGAGGAGGAACTGTTATGAAAAAAATCCGTATCCTGCTCGCGCTTCTGTTCGCGATCCTTTCTTTTGCAGGCTGCGGCGGCAAAACCGGCGCGGCAGTCTCCGTACAGTCCGTCGCCATGATCTGCGGGATCGGTCCCACGACCCGCGCGGACCGGTTCGCCGGCGTGATCGAGGCGCGGGGCGAGACGAAGATCAGGCGTGACGCAAACAAAACCGTAGCGGAACTCAAGGTCTCCGCGGGAGACGTGGTTCAAAAGGACCAGGTCCTGTTTGTTTATGACAAGGAGCAGTTTGAGCTGGATCTGGAAAAAGCCGGGCTCGAGCTGGAACAGTTGAAAAGCACGCTCGCTGCCGATCAGAGTCAAATCGCGCAGTTGGAAAAGGACCGCAGCGCGGTGGACGCGTCGGAAAAGCTGTCCTATACCCTGGAAATCCAGGAGCTGACCGCCGATATGACGGAAACGAAATATAATATTTCCATCAAAGAAAAAGAAATCGAAAAGCTCAAGTCAAGCGAGGCAAGCCTTGAAGTCAAAAGCCCCGTTGACGGAACGGTGCAGAGCGTCAACGAAAACGGTTCCGACGAAGATTACGGATACGGCGAGTCCGAACAGGCGTATATCGTCATCACCCAGACCGACGCTTACCGGGTCAAAGGGTACGTCAACGAAATGAACCGCGCCGTCATCAGCGAAGGCTTACCGGTGCTGATACGCTCCCGCACGGACGACACGACGCTGCGCGGTACGATTACGAAGGTCGATCTTGACAACCCGCAGAGAAGCGGCGGCGACAGCGGATTCTACTCCGATTCCGGCGACGACGAGACCGTGACCTCCAGCAAATACCCGTTTTATGCCGATATCGAAAAAAGCGAACCATTCATTCTCGGACAGCACGTTTTTATTGAGCCGGATTACGGTCAGTATGACGGGACGGACGAGCTTTCGCTCCCCGCGTATTATATCGTCGACGCGGAAAACGCGCCTTTCGTCTGGGCGCAGAACGACGCCGGCAAGCTGGAAAAACGCGCCCTGACTCTGGGCGCATACAACGGGGAAACCGATTCCTACCCGGTAAACGAAGGGCTTTCGGCGGAGGATTTCATCGCCTTCCCCGACGAGACGCTTCATGAGGGAATGGACTGCTCGCCTTACGACGACTCCGGCGACGCGGAGCCCGCCGTTAAGGACGGCAGCCCCGAAAACGCCGCGGAGAAAAACGCCGTCATCGACGGCGCGCTTGCGCCGGACGCGGAGGATTGAGCCATGCTTCTTGAAATGCGCGATATCTGCAAGGATTTTCCCATGGGAAAAGGCGTGACCCGCGTGCTGAAGAACGTTTCGCTGCAGGTGGACGAGGGAGAATACCTCGCGATTATGGGTCCCTCCGGTTCGGGGAAAAGCACCCTGATGAATTTAATCGGATGTCTCGACACGCCCACCTCCGGCTCCTATATCCTGAACGGTACGGATACGACGAAATGCAGCGACAACAAGCTCGCCGATATCCGAAACAAGGAAATCGGCTTCGTGTTTCAATCCTTTAACCTGCTCCCGAAGCTGAACGCCCTGGACAACGTGGCGCTGCCGCTGCTGTACGGCGGAACGGGCAAAAAAGAACGGCGCGAACGGGCGCGGCAGGCGCTCTGCACCGTGGGGCTGGAGGACCGTCTGGGGCACCGCCCCGACCAGCTCTCCGGCGGTCAGTGCCAGCGGGTGGCAATCGCCCGTGCGATGGTCACGCACCCGAAGCTGCTGCTTGCCGACGAGCCCACCGGCGCGCTGGATTCCGAGTCCGGAAGACAGGTCTTGCAGCTTTTTTCCGAGCTTCACGCGGCAGGCGCGACAATCATCATGATTACGCACGACAGAAACGTCGCCCGGCAGGCGGAGCAAATCAGGTATATCTTCGACGGCGTATTGACGCGGGAGGACCGGTATGAAGAATAATAAAGGCAGGCGAATCCTTGCCGCCATAATCGCCGTCGTAATCGTCTTGGGCGGCGGCGCCGGCGGCGTGCTGATTTGGCGCAGCGCCCGCCGCAAGCCGGTAAAGGTGTTCCCGGTGGCAGACTGCGCGATGACCGACGATTATTTCGGCGGACAGTCGCAGACCTACGGCGAAATCCGCGTGGAGGGGCTGCAGAAGGTGATGCTCTCCGAGACGCAGACCGTGAAAGAAATCTTCGTCGAAGAGGGAGACGAAATCCGGAAAGGCGACCCGATTCTCTCGTTTGACACGACGCTTTCGGATCTGGATATCAGCAAGGCGGAGATTAACGTGACCCGTCTGCAGAATCAGAAGCAGAGCGCCGAACGGGAGCTTTCGACGCTGCGCGGCATGAAGCCCTATTCGCCGCCCGCGCCAACCATGCCGACCGAACCGCCCGAGCCCGTATACGTTCCCCGGCAGACGCCCGAATTTCTTTCCGGCGACGGCACCGAGGATTCGCCGTATCTTTGGCTTTGGGGCGCGGACGACGCGGTGGACGACTCCGTGCTGGAAAAAATATTCCCCGCGTCCGCTCGGCAAACGACCGAGCCGGCAGTCCCGGACGAAAACGTCACACAACCCGACGGACAGGTCTTCGTTCCCGAAACGGAACCCGCCGACGACGCTTTTTCGGAGGCTTACGCGGTGCTTGTGGTGCGGGAGAACGACGCGCTCAACGCCCCGGTCGTGAGCGCCTACGGTCTGCATTTCGTCCGCGACGGCGACAGTCTGCGCTTCAGCTTTTTTGAGCCGGACCTGCCGGACGATTCCGACGATTCGCAGGACGACGGCGGCGCGTGGGATAACGAAGAGGAGTTTACGCCGGACGAGAGCGGCTATTCCGCGGCGCAGCTTGCGAAGATGCGCGCCGAAAAAGAAAAGGAAATCAAAGATTTGACCATATCTCTGCGTATCGCGGAGCTTGAGGTCAAACGACTGAAAAAAGAAGCGGCGGACGGCACGCTGCGCGCCGAGGTAGACGGAATCGTCAAGGCCGTCCGCGACCCGGTCGGGGCCTATGAAAACGGCGAGCCCGTGGCGGAAATCTCCGCGGGCGGCGGATATTACATCACGGGCGCGATGAGCGAGATGGAGCTGGGCTCCGTGCACGTGGGCCAGACGGTGCAAATCACCTCGTATACGGAAATGGGCATGAGCGACACCTATGAGGGCGAAATCGTCGAAATCTCCGATATTCCCACGCGGGACGGAGAATATTACGGCGAGGGGAATCCCAACGTATCGAATTATCCCTTCAAGGTCTTCGTGAATGAAAGCGCGGACCTGCGGGAAGGCGATTACGCCGATATCGTATACGCGGCAGAGACCGACAGCGAAGTCGGCACGCTGTTTTTGCCGAACATGTTTATCCGCTTGGAAAACGGCAGAAGCTTCGTTTACGTCAAGGACGCGCAGAATCGGCTCGAGCGCCGCGCAATCAGAACCGGCGGCGACCTTTGGGGCGAATACACCCGCGTCAGGTCCGGGCTGACGACAGAGGACAGCATCGCGTTCCCCTACGGCAGCGACGTGTTTGACGGCGCGAAAACGCGTGACGCGTCGATAGACGAACTGTATGAAGGTTCTTACGGGTACTGAAAGGAGGGAGCCGCAGTGTTTGAGAATATTTCCCTGTCCTTTCAGGGGATCTGGGGGCACAAGATGCGCTCCCTGCTGACGATGCTGGGTATCATTATCGGCATTGCGTCCATTATCAGCATCGTGTCCACCATCAAGGGGACCAACGAGCAGATTAAACAAAATCTGATCGGCGCGGGCAACAACGTGGTCACCGTGCGCCTGTCGCAGGATGACGGCGACTACGAGCCCGCCTATTCCCCGCTTCCGCAGGGCGTATCGGTCATTACGGAAGAGACGCGCGCATCTCTTGAAAAGCTTGAAAACGTGGAGGCGGTCTCTCTGTACCGCGAACGGAGCTGGGCGGAGAACGTGTATTTCCGCAACGCCGCTTTCAGCGGCGCGATCCTGGGCGTGGACCGGTATTATCTGGACGCAGCCGGTTATTCCGTCGTCGCGGGCAGAGCGATCCTGCAGGAAGATATCGACGCCTGCCGCAAAATCGTTCTGGTAGACGTCGACGCCGGAAGCAAACTGTTCCAGGGGGAAAACCCCGTGGGACAAACCGTGGAAATCAAGGGCGAACCTTTCACCGTTGCCGGCGTGGTGACAAAAAACGCCGCGGCCGCCCCGAAGATCGGCAGCGTGGCAGACTATGAAATGTACGCCGGTTCCTCCGCGGGAAAGATGTTTCTGCCGGAGAGCTGCTGGCCGATCATTTACCGCTTCGACGAGCCGCAGAGCGTCGCCGTCCGGGCGCGTTCCACCGACGATATGACGAAAGCGGGAAAGGCGGTCGCCGACCGCCTGAACAGCGAACAGCTCTCCGATTCCGCCGTGCGTTACGCCGCAAACGATCTGATGCAGCAGGCGAGCGATCTGCAGGAGCTGGCAAGCGCCGCGAACCGGCAGTTGATCTGGATCGCCGGCATCTCCCTTTTGGTGGGCGGCATCGGCGTTATGAATATCATGATGGTCTCCGTAACCGAGCGGACAAAAGAAATCGGTCTGAAAAAGGCGATCGGCGCGCGCAGACGCCGCATCCTGTCGCAATTTCTTACGGAGGCGGCGGTGCTCACTGGACTGGGCGGATTTTTCGGCGTGCTGGCAGGGATCGGCCTTGCAAAGCTGATGAGCTTTATCTCGGAAACGCCCTGGGCGGTCAGCGTGCCGGCATGCGTGATCGCGGTGGCGTTCTCTACGGTGATCGGTCTGGTATTCGGCCTCGTTCCCGCGGTCAAGGCGTCGAAGCTGAACCCGATTGAGGCGCTGAACAGAGAGTGAACGCCGTTTGCGGGAATCCCGCCGAAAACCGCGGACAAAACGTAAAAAAAACAGCCCTCGCCTGACGGCGGGGCTGCTTTTTTTACGTTTCGCTTCAGACCAGCTCGATGATGCACATCTCCGCTGCGTCGCCGCGGCGGGGACCGGTCTTGGTGATGCGGGTGTATCCGCCCTTTACGTCAGCGTATTTGGGGCCGATCTCCGTAAACAGCTTCTTGACGACATCCTCTTTGGTGATGTAGGCAAAAGCCGCTCTTTTATTGGTAAGGGAATCCACCTTCGCGAGGGTGATCATTTTTTCAGCCTGCGCGCGGACTTCCTTGGCTCTTGTAACGGTCGTTTCGATCTTGCCGTTCTCAAGAAGATAAGTTACCATACCTCTGAGCATCGCCTTGCGATGGTCCGTAGGTCTGCCGAGTTTTCTGGTTCCCGACATCGTAAGTCACTCCTTTCCAGTTGCAGTGGGATCATTCATCTTCATGACGCAGGGTGAGACCGAGCGAGGCGAGCTTTGCGATGACCTCGTCGAGGGATTTACGCCCGAGGTTGCGCACCTTCATCATCTCATCTTCCGTCTTGTTGATCAGATCCTCTACTTTGTGGATATTGGCTCTCTTCAGGCAGTTGAAGGAGCGTACAGAAAGGTCAAGTTCCTCAACGGTCATCTCAAGGATCTGTTCTTTGCCGTTGTCGTCTTTCTCGACCAGGACCTCCGTATTGCCTGCCTCCTCGGACAGATCAATAAAGAGGTTGAGATGTTCGTTGAGAATCTTGGCTGCGAGAGAAACGGCGTCCTGCGCGGTGATCGTGCCGTTGGTCTCTACTTCAAGAATCAGCTTATCATAGTCCGTGATATTGCCGACACGGGTATTCTCGACGTAGTAGACGACCTTTTTCACCGGGGTGTAAAGGGAGTCTATGGCGATTTCGCCGATCGAGAGATTAAGCAGCTTTTTGTTTCTGTCCGCCGAGACGTAACCTCTGCCGATGTCCGCGTTAAGCTCCATCTTGACGTGAGCGTCCGCGTTCAGGGTAGCGATGTGCTTCTCGGGGTTGATGATCTCAACTTCCGAATCGTGCTTGATATCGCCTGCGACGAGCTCGTGCTCGCCGGAGATATCGATATACATCGTCTTCGGACCGGTACCGTGGATCTTCAGAATGACTTCTTTCAGATTCAGGATGATCTCGGTCACGTCTTCGGTAACGCCTTCGATCGTTGAAAACTCGTGCAGCACGTTGTCGATTTTGATCGACGTGATCGCGTAGCCGGTCAGGGACGAAAGAAGGATGCGGCGAAGACTGTTGCCGAGGGTAACGCCGTAGCCTCTCTCAAGGGGCTCGAGGGTAAATCTGCCTTTGGTGTCGGTGGCGTTGAGACTTTCGGACTCGATTTTGGGCTTCTCAATTCCAATCATTCAAAACCCTCCTTGGTTTCATATAATCAAATCGCTGCTGTTTCCGGTGGACCGTGCAAAATGCAGGTTATCTCGAATAATGCTCAACAATAAGATGTTCTTCCACGGGGAAGTCAACGTCTTCGCGAACGGGCATTCTGACGACCTTGCCCTTGAGTTCGTTTCTGTCAAGCTCAAGCCACTCGGGAACAGCGACAAACGGCGCGTCCTCACCGGTGAGTCTTTGGAACAGCACGGAAGAGCGGCTGCTCTCCTTCACGGCGATGACCTGACCGGGTTTGACCTGATAAGAGGGGATGTTCACTTTTTTGCCGTCAACGGTAAAATGCGCGTGCGAAACGAGCTGACGCGCCTGGCGGCGGGTCGCGGCGAAGCCGAGACGGAAAACCACGTTGTCAAGACGGGACTCGCAGAGAACCAGAAGATTCTCGCCGGTCTTGCCCTGCATCTTCACTGCCTTCTCGTAATAAGCTGCGAACTGCTTCTCAAGGATGCCGTAAACGAACTTGACCTTCTGCTTCTCGGTCAGCTGGCGGGCATACTCGCTCTGCTTTCTTCTCATCTGACCCTTCGGATTGCGCTCGGTGTTCTTCTTGGCGTAACCCATAGCTGCGGGAGATACGCCCAGCGCCTTGCAGCGTTTCGCGATAGGCTGCATATTTCTTGCCATAAAACTTTTCCTCCTTCCGATACTCAGACGCGTCTTCTCTTGGGCGGACGGCATCCGTTGTGGGGAATGGGCGTGACGTCCTTGATCATGGTGACCTCAAGTCCCGCGGTCTGAAGCGCTCTGATGGCGGCCTCTCTGCCCGCGCCGGGTCCCTTGATGAATACTTCGACGGTCTTCATGCCGTGATCGATGGCGATCTTCGCCGCGGTCTCGGCTGCGGTCTGCGCCGCGAAGGGAGTGGACTTTCTGGAGCCTCTGAAGCCCATTTCGCCCGCGCTTGCCCACGAAATGGCGTTACCCTGCGTATCGGTGATGGTAACGATGGTGTTGTTGAAGGTGGACTGAATGTGTGCTGCGCCGCGCTCAACGTTCTTTTTCTGAACGCGCTTGCGGGACGTGTTTTTCTTTACGCCTGCGCCTTTAAGTGCCATAATCTATCCTATCCTCCTTACTTCTTCTTGTTGGCAATGGTCTTTCTCGGACCCTTGCGCGTACGGGCGTTGGTCTTGGAACGCTGTCCTCTGACGGGAAGCCCTTTGCGATGTCTTACGCCGCGATAGCAGCCGATCTCGATGAGTCTCTTGATATCGTACGCGGTCTCGCGTCTGAGATCACCTTCGACCTTCACGTTGTGGTCGATGTACTCACGGAGCTTGGAAACGTCGCTTTCGGAAAGATCCTTGACTCTGACGTCGGGATCCACACCGGTCGCCTTGATAATGTCGTTTGCGGTTTTGCGGCCTATTCCGTAGATGTAGGTAAGAGCGATCTCCACTCTTTTCTCTCTGGGAAGGTCAACACCGGAAATACGTGCCATTTGTCAACTGCACCTCCAATTTCGGTTTTCAGGGTTCAGCCCTGACGCTGTTTGTGCTTGGGATTTTCACAGATAACCATGACTTTGCCCTTGCGCTTGATGATCTTGCACTTCTCGCAAATTTTCTTCACAGAAGGTCTGACTTTCATTGTAATACCTCCTAATTTGATGCTGATGATTTACTTCGAACGCCAGGTGATGCGTCCGCGCGTGAGATCGTAGGGTGACATCTCGATCGTTACTTTATCGCCGGGCAGGATCCTGATAAAATTCATCCTGAGCTTGCCGGAGATCGTGGCGAGGATCTGTGCGCCGTTCTCGAGCTCCACCTTGAAATTCGTGTTGGGGAGCGCTTCCACGACGGTACCTTCGATCTCGATCATATCCTGTTTGGACATCTCTTATCTACCTTGCCTTTCTTAAAGCTCGGGGAGAGCCCCGTTCCGTTCCGCTTCGGCGCGGATGCGCGCGAGCGCCTTTTTCAGCGCCCTGTTGCCGCGCAGCGCTTCGGGCGGAAGCGTCTGTCCCGTCATCGTCAGATGCGCGGGATTCTTTGCCTTCGGCCTTGTCAGGGGACGATCCCGCCCGTTGCACACGAACAGCCGTTCGGCGTCCGCGGCGACGACCGCGAGATATTCGCCCTTATCCCTGCCGGCGCCGGATACCACTACCGCGCCCTTCATCGCGTCCGTCACAGCGTCCACGGTGTAAGGATATCGCACGCTTTGTCAGTGATCGCGACGGTCCGCTCGAAATGAGCGGCGTATTTTCCGTCTGCCGTGACGACCGTCCAGCCGTCGGCAAGCGTCCTGACCTCGTGCGTCCCCATGTTGATCATGGGCTCGACGGCAATGACCATTCCGGGAAGCAGTCTTGCGCCGCGCCCCGCGGTGCCGTAATTGGGAACGGGAGGGTCCTCGTGAAGGTCCCTGCCCACGCCGTGGCCGGTGTAATCCCGAACGACGCCGTAGCCGCGCGATTCGCAATATTCACAGACAGCCGCTCCGATATCACCGACTCTGCCGCCTCCGACAGCCTTCGAGAGCCCGATATCCAGGGACTCCCGCGTCGTGTCGATCAGCCGCTGTGCCTCGTCGGAGATCCTTCCGACGGCAAATGTTGCGGCGTTGTCGCCGTGATAACCTTTATATAAGGCGCCCAGGTCGATGCTCACGATGTCACCCTCGCGAAGTATCTTCCTGCGGCTCGGAATGCCGTGAATTACTTCTTCGTTTACTGAGATGCAGGCAGTGCCGGGGAAGCCGTTATAGTGCAGAAAATTCGGTTTCGCACCCTGCCGCAGGATGTATTTTCGGGCGATCTCGTCGATCTCCCAGGTCGATACACCCGGCTTCACAGCCTCGCCGGCAGCCATCAGCGCTTCCGCCGATATTCTGCCCGCGTCACGCAGAAGCTCGATCTCTCTGCGTGTTTTGAGGACTATCATCCGTTATGCCTCCAGTGCTTTCATGACAAGAGCGGAGGTATCTTCGACCTCTTCCTGCCCTTCCACAATGACGAGCTTACCGGTGTTTCGATAGTAATCCTTCAAAGGTTCCGTCTCGGCGTGATACACCCTGAGACGTTCAAGCACCGTTTCCGGCGCGTCGTCCGCGCGCACCGTCAGCTCGCAGCCGCAGTTGTCGCAGACGCCCTCACGCGCAGGTTTGAGATACTCGATATGATAGGACGCGCCGCATTTTTTGCAGACTCTGCGCCCGGACATTCTTTTGACGATCTTTTCGTCCGGCACCTCGATATCAATGACCTTGTCGATCCTGATACCCATTTTATCAAGCGCTTCGGCCTGCGGGATCGTACGCGGGAAGCCGTCTAAAATGAAGCCTCCGGCGCAGTCGCCCTTTGCGAGCCGCTCCTTGATGATGCCGATGACGACCTCGTCGGGGACGAGCAGGCCTGCGTCGATATAGGCTTTCGCCTTGAGACCGACCGGCGTGCCGTTCCGCAGAGCTTCACGGATGATGTTGCCGGTGGACACGGAGGGGATCGCGTATTTTACGCTGACGCGGTCCGCCTGCGTGCCCTTGCCGGCGCCGGGAGCGCCGAGAAAAATAATATTCATCAGGCACCTCGTTTAATCAAGGAAGCTCTTGTAATGACGCATCATCATCTGGCTCTCGAGCTGTCTTACCGTCTCAAGCGCAACGCCGACGACGATGATGACGGAGGTACCGCCCATCGAAATGCCGGAAACGCTGGCGCCGGTCAGAGAAGCAAGCTGCGAGAACACGATCGGGAACAGCGCGACGACGCTGAGCAGCAGCGCGCCGAGCAGAACGATCTTGGAGATGATCTTCGCGATATAATCCGAAGTCGGCTTGCCGGGACGCACGAACGGGACCGTACCGCCGTTTTTGCGCAGGTTGTTCGCCATCTCGACGGGGTTGTACTGGATCGCCGAATAGAAATACGCGAAGAAGATGATCAGAATGAAATAGATAATGCTGTATACCCAGTGCGTCTGCTCAAACGGGTGGAACAGCCACTTATACAAGTTCGGTTTATTCTCCGCGGACGCCTGAACGAACATGTTGATCGTGGGCGGGATCGAGAGGATCGAGCTTGCGAAAATGATGGGAAGAACGCCCGACATATTGACCTTGATCGGAATGTAGGAGTTCTGCCCGCCGTACATCTTTCTGCCGACGACCCGCTTCGCGTACTGGACGGGGATGCGCTGTTCGGCGTTGTCCATCCATACGATATAGGGGATCATGAGCAGCATGACGATCGCCGCGATCGGGATGACCACAAGGTTCGCGCCTCTCATGCGGAAGTGCTCATACATCATGGTCACGGTGGTGGGAAGTCTCGAGATGATGCCTGCGAACAGGATCATGGAGATGCCGTTGCCGATGCCCTTCGCGTTGATCTGCTCACCCAGCCAGATGACGAGCGTGGAGCCCGCCGCCAGCGTGAAGATAACGACGATCGCCTGGAACACAGCGGCGAAGCCGGTGTATGCGTTGCCGTTCGCGTCGGTGGAGAGATACCCGCCGCTTCTGATATACAGGAAGTACGCGGTACTCTGAATGACGGCAAGTCCGACTGCCAGATAACGGGTGATCGCGGAGATTTTCTTTCTGCCCTCCTCGCCTTCCTTCGAGAGTCTCTCGAGGGCGGGGATCGCGACGGTAAGAAGCTGGATGATAATTGAGGAGTTGATGTACGGGGTGATGGACATTGCGAACAATGTACCGTAGTTGAATGCCTCACCGGTCATCATCGTGAGATAAGCCATGAAGGTGTTGGCGTCTGCGTCGCCGACGATGCCTGTCTCGCCGATATTCAGGAACGGAACCGGGAGAGCCGCGCCGATGCGGAAGATAAGCAGGATCAGAGCCGTGAAGAGCATCTTCTTTCTCAGGTCCTCGACCTTCCAGGCGTTCGTGAGTGTCTGAAACATTTTAGTCTTTCGCTCCTTCCTTAATCCGGTATTGCGGCAGTCGCGTTAAATGACTTCCGCAGTGCCGCCGGCCGCCTCGATCTTCGCTTTGGCTGCCTCGGAATACGCGTTGACTTTTACCGTGAGCTTTTTGGTCAGCTCGCCGTGGGCGAGGACTTTGATACCGTCAAGCTCTTTCTTTACAAGACCTGCTTCGATGAGAGCCGCGGCGTCGACGACGGCGCCGTCTTCAAAACGCTCTTCGAGATCCGCAATGTTGACGATCGCGATCTCTTTGGCGAAGATATTGTTGAAGCCTCTCTTGGGAACACGTCTCTGGAGGGGCATCTGACCGCCTTCAAAGCCCGGACGGGGTCCTCTGCCGGCACGTGCCTTCTGTCCCTTATGACCCTTACCGGCAGTTTTGCCCTGACCGGAGGCGGGTCCTCTGCCGATTCTCTTGACGTCCTTCTTGGAGCCCTCGGCAGGCGATAACTCGTGCAGTTTCATACTACCCTATCCTTTCTTATTCCTCTACCTCAAGCAGATGAACTATTTTTTTGATCTTGCCGCGCGTCTGCGCATTGTCCGGCTGAACGGAAACGTCGCCGATCCTGTGCAGACCCAGTGCGTAAGCGGTGGCGATCTGGTCTTTCTTGCTGCCGATAAGGCTCTTGACGAGTTTTACCTTCAAATCTGCCATTTCCTCCACCCCTTACTCAAGAATTTCCTTCACGGATTTATCTCTCGTGACGGCGACCTCTTCCACGTTGCGAAGCTGAAGAAGGCCGTTCATCGTCGCTCTGAGCACGTTGCAGGGATTGTTGGAGCGCAGAGCCTTCGCTCTGACGTCCTTCACACCCGCAGCCTCGAGCACGTCACGAACCGCGCCGCCGGCGATAACGCCGGTACCGGGTGCGGCGGGCTTGAGCAGCACCGAGCCGGCGCCGAACTTGCCGAGAACCTCGTGAGGGATCGTTGTGCCTTTAAGCGAGATCTTGACGAGATTTTTCTTCGCGTCCTCGATGCCCTTGCGGATCGCATCGGGAACCTCGCCGGACTTGCCGAGACCGAAGCCTACGGTGCCCTTGCCGTCGCCGACGACCACGAGCGCCGCGAACTAGAAGATGCGGCCGCCCTTTACGGTCTTGGCAACGCGGTTGATGTGAACGACTCTCTCCTGAAATTCGTCGTCCTTCTTCTGGGCGTCCTTGCGTCTGTCATCCTTGCGCTTGTCGTCTTTGCGCTGAGCGTCTTTACGCTGTCCGTCAAACTTAGCCAAAAGTATTCCTCCCTTTCTCAGAACTTGAGGCCGCCCTCGCGGGCGCCTTCGGCCAGGCTTTGAACACGGCCGTGATAGATGTAGCCGCCGCGGTCAAAGACGCAGGCGTCGATGCCCTTTGCCGTCGCGCGTTCCGCTAACAGTTTGCCAACCTTGGAGGCGGCGTCCTTGTTTCCGCCGTATTCGGCGAAATCCTTCTCAACGGTCGAGGCGCTCACGAGCGTGACGCCGTTGACGTCATCGATAAGCTGGGCGTAAATATGCTTCAGGGAACGATATACGGAAAGACGCGGACGCTCCGGAGTACCGCTGATCTTGTTGCGGACTCTCTGATGGCGCTTGATTCTTGCTTTGTTGCTGTCCGTTCTGTTGACCATTTCAAATCACTCCTTTTACTTATTTGCCCTTGCCGGCCTTGCCTTCCTTACGGCGGATGTGTTCATCAACATACTTGATGCCCTTTCCTTTGTAAGGCTCAGGCGGACGGACGCCGCGGACTTCCGCCGCGAACTGGCCGACCTTCTGCTTATCGGCGCCGGAAATGACGATCTTCGTCTGCGAGGGAAGCTCGATCTTGATCCCCTCGGGCGCGGGCATCTCGACCTTGTGGGAATAACCCACGGTGAGGACGAGCGTGGTGCCCTGCAGCTCCGCACGGTAACCGATACCGTTGATCTCAAGCTCCTTCTTGAAGCCGTGGGCAACGCCCTCGACCATATTGGAGACGAGCGTACGGGTCAGGCCGTGGAGCGCTCTGTTCTGGTTGGAATCGTCGGGACGGGTAACGTTGATCACCGCGCCGTCGAGCTCGATTCCGATATTGCTGCTGAACGTTCCGGTAAGCGTCCCCTGGGGACCTTTGGCGGTAACGGTGCTGCCGTCGATCTTGACCTCAACACCAGCCGGAACGGCGATGGGCTTTTTGCCGATACGTGACATTCCTGTTTACCTCCTTACCAAACGAACGCGAGCACTTCGCCGCCGACGTTCTCCTTGCGGGCCGCCTTATCGGTCATGATGCCCTTGGACGTCGACAGGATCGCGATACCGAGGCCGTTCATGACCTTCGGCATATTTTCCACATCGGCGTAGATACGCAGGCCGGGCTTGGAAACGCGGCGGATACCCTTGATGATGTGGGACTTGTTGGGACCGTACTTCAGGGTGACCTCGATGATCCCCTGCTTGCCGTCCTCAATGACTTTGAAACCTTTTACATAACCCTCGTCAACAAGAATCTGGGCAATAGCCTTTTTCATGTTGGAAGCGGGAATGCTGACCGTGTCGTGCTTCGCCGCGTCCGCGTTGCGGATACGGGTGAGCATATCAGCGATGGAATCAGTAATCTGCATACCGTTAACCTCCTTTAAAGTCTATTACCAGCTTGCTTTCTTGACGCCGGGGATCTGGCCCTTGTGCGCCAGCTCGCGGAAGCAGATCCGGCATACGCCGTACTTACGAAGGTAAGCGTGGGGCCTGCCGCAGATCTTGCATCTGTTGTATGCACGGGTAGAAAATTTCGCGGGACGAGCCTGCTTAACTTTCATTGAAGTCTTGGCCATAACTTTACCTCCTTACTTTGCGAACGGAGCGCCCATCAGCGTGAGCAGCTCTCTGGCTTCTTCATCCGTGGCGGCGGTCGTCACGAAGCAGATGTCCATACCGCGGACCTTGTCGACCTTGTCGTACTCGATCTCGGGGAAGATCAGCTGCTCTCTGACGCCCATGGCGTAGTTGCCTCTGCCGTCAAAGGAGTTGGGGTTGATGCCTCTGAAGTCGCGGACGCGGGGCAGCGCAAGGTTGAAGAACCGGTCGACGAATTCATACATCTTCTCGCCTCTGAGCGTGACCTTCACGCCGTTGGGCATGCCTTCACGAAGCTTGAAGTTCGCGACGGACTTCTTCGCGTTGCAGACGATGGGCTTCTGGCCGGTGATCTGCGCGATGTCGTGGCAGGTGGCTTCGATCGCCTTCGGGTTCTCTCTGGCCTCGCCGACGCCCACGTTGATCACGACCTTGTCGAGCTTCGGGATCTGCATAACGCTCTTATAGCCGAACTTCTTCATAAGGGCGGGAGCGACTTCTTCTTTATAGTAATCCTTAAGTCTTGCCATAATTCAACGCTCCTCCTTATTCAAACTGCGCGCCGCACTCTTTTTTCTTGCAGACGCGGAACTTCTTGCCGTCCTTGACGACGTGACCCACGCGGGTCGGCTTGCCGCACTTGGGGCAGATCAGCTGTACCTTCGAGGAGTACAGCGCCGCCTCGGCCTTGATCAGGCCGCCGGGCTCGCCCATCTTGCGGGGCTTGACGTGCTTGGTGACGATGTTGACGCCCTCGACGATGACCTTGTCCTCTGCGGGGCTGACCGCCATGACCTTGCCCTGTTTGCCGCGATCCTTGCCGTTGATGACAACGACCTTATCGCCGGTCTTAACATGTACTTTACTCATTCTTCAGCCCTCCATCAAAGCACTTCGGGAGCAAGAGAAAGGATCTTGAGATACTCTTTCTCACGAAGCTCTCTCGCGACGGGTCCAAAGATACGGGTACCCTTGGGGGATTTATCGTTGCCGATAATGACCGCCGCGTTCTCGTCGAAACGGATGTAGGTGCCGTCGCCTCTGCGGACACCGGTTGCCGAACGGACAATGACCGCCTTGACAACATCACCCTTTTTCACAACGCCGCCGGGTGTTGCTTTTTTAACGGAAGCGACGATCACGTCGCCGATGTTGGCGTATTTTCTGCCTGAGCCGCCGAGTACGCGGATGCACATAATTTCCTTAGCACCGGTATTGTCGGCAACCTTCAGCAAAGTTTGCTGCTGTATCACGGTATTGCCTCCTTACTTCGCTTTCTCGATGATCTCGACAACACGCCATCTCTTGTCCTTGGAGAGAGGTCTTGTCTCCATCACGCGGACGCGGTCGCCTACGCCGCATTCGTTGTTCTCGTCGTGAGCCTTGAGCTTGATGGTCTTGTTGACGATCTTCTTATAAAGAGGATGTCTGACGCGGTCCTTCACGGAAACGACGACCGTCTTGTCCATTTTATCGCTGGATACGATGCCCACGCGGGTCTTTCTTAAATTTCTTTCCATTGATGCTGTCCTCCCTTACTCACGCGTCCGCGCCTTTAAGCTCGACGTCGCGCTGGATGGTCTTGATCCGGGCGATATCCTTCTTAACGGCCTTGATACGCATCGGGTTTTCGAGCTGGTTGATGGTCTGCTGGAAGCGCAGTTTAAAAAGCTCATCCTTCAGCTCAAGAAGCTTAGCATCCAGCTCCTGTGAAGACATTTTTCTGATTTCACTGGCTTTCATTCCTGCTCACCATCCTGTTCTTCTTTTTTCACAAACTTGCACTTGATGGGAAGCTTGTTCGCGGCAAGACGGAGCGCCTCTCTCGCGATAGCCTCATCAACGCCCGCCATCTCGAAAAGAACTCTGCCGGGCTTTACGACGGAGACCCAGTACTCGGGAGAACCTTTACCGGAGCCCATGCGGGTCTCGGCGGGTTTCTCTGTGATGGGCTTGTCGGGGAAAATCTTGATCCAGACCTTACCGCCTCTCTTGGTGTAACGCGTCATGGCGACACGGGCGGCCTCGATCTGATTGGAGGTGATCCACGCGGGCTCAAGGGCCTGAAGGCCGTACTCGCCGTAAGTAACGACGTTGCCTCTGTGGGCGGTGCCCTTCATGCGGCCTCTCTGCACCCTGCGGTACTTAACTCTCTTGGGAAGTAACATCAGGCTCTCTCCCTTCTGCGTGAATTGGTTCTGCGGGTATCGTGAAGAACTTCGCCTCTGTAGATCCACACCTTGACGCCCAGACGGCCGTAAGTAGTGTGCGCCTCCGTGAAGCCGTAGTCGATGTCTGCACGGATGGTCTGCAGGGGAATGGTGCCCTCGTGG
>JAFRTA010000374.1 GCA_017427315.1 Clostridia bacterium | reverse complement strand
TCTGGGATATATTTACTGGCACTGGTGCAGGGGGTTAACGGACGGCCCGACAAATCATATTATATACGATGAAAAATATGCCAATGATTACGGTGAAAAATGGTATACCTTCCACGCTTTTTATTCCACGACGGATTATGAATTGAGAACATTTCCCGGTACTGAACACGGCGCCGCTTATGTCGCAAGCCGTTCTGACGTCTGCATCGACAGCTATTACTGGGGTCGCATCAACGTAAGCCGTCAGACCTATACGGATTACAAGAAGAATTATACCTATTCCCGCTGGACCGATTATTCCGCCTGGCAGGATGCGGAGATCACCGCAAGCGATACAAAGCGGGTGCAGACCCGCACGGTCTACCGCTACGACCTTGCCGCGCTTGGTCACGATTTCAGCGTATCTACCGAAAAACAATTCCTGGCGGAGCCGCATCTGCTGCGCAGCGATGAGCTGGGCGCCGACTGCTATGCGATCGGCACGGTCTGCTCGCGCTGCGGCGCCGTCGCGCCGGACAGCACGAGCTACCCGCACAACGTTCCGGATTTTGCAGCCGAACCCGAAGCCTATGAGCTCATCACCGCGGCAACGGATCCCGTGCAGGTTTACAGAACCTATTGCCGCGGCGGCTGCGGCTGCTGGTATGACGTCAGCGTCAACACCTGCGAATGGTCCGAGACCGTGATTGCGCCGACCTGCACCGAAGAGGGTTACACCCTGCACACCTGCTCCCTTCACGGAGAGACCTATAAGAGCGACGCCGTTCCCGCGCTGGGTCACGACATGAGCGGCGAATGGGTCATCACAAAGAACCCGACCTGCACCGAAGCCGGTGAGATGGAACGTCTCTGCGCAAGATACGACGTTTGCGGCTATAAAGAAACGCAGCCGATCTCTCCGCTCGAGCACTCAATGACCGCGTTTGAAGCGTTTGATCCCACCTGCACAGAGGACGGAGCGAGCGAGCATTATCACTGCGCAGTCTGCGATAAATACTTCGCCGACGAAAACGGCGAGGCCGAAATCGAAGAGAATTCCTGGATCGTGCCCGCTCTCGGTCATAACGACGGCGAATGGCGCGTGATCGAGGAACCCGGCTGCGGAAAAACCGGTTACGAGGGACGTTACTGCACCCGCGAGAACAACGGCGAGGTCTGCGACTGTCTGCTCGAGGAGCGCGAGATCCCCGCGCTCACACCGGATTATTACGTCTCTGAAGCCGTTAACGCGATTCAGAACGAAAACGGCGAATGGGTCGCCGAAGGCTGCGGCGAATACGCATATATCATCTGGACCTGCAGAACCTGCGGAGACAGCTATCCCGAGGTCCTCGATCCCGCCGAGCATACTCCCGGCGAGTGGGTCGTCGACGAGGAAGCGTCCTGCGTCCACGCCGGACACAGACACATGGACTGCGCCGTCTGCGGCACAAGGCTCAAGGATGAAATCATCGACGCGCCGAGAACGGAGCACGATTACCGCATCGTCGAAACCGTGGAATCCGCGTGTACTGCCGGCACACCGCTGAACCATTACGTCTGCTCGATCTGCGGCGAGACCGAATGCGAAGCCTGCAGCACATCGGGAGTTCCCCACCATTATTGGGACGGAGACCCGAAGGATCATTCGATCGTTCTGAAAAATGAAACCGCGCCGACCTGTACCGAGTCCGGGCAGCGTATCTTCGGCTGTGAGAATTGCGATTACTTCTATACGGAAACAATTAGTCCGCTCAATCACGACTGGGCGTTTGCCGAACACACAGACCCGACCTGTACCGAACAGGGTTTTGATCTTTACCGCTGCAGAAGAGACAATTGCGGCGCGGAGGAAAAGCGTTTCACAGACGGCGCGCTGGGTCATGATCACAGCGGTGAATATAGGATTGTGACCGAAGCTACCTGCACGGAACCCGGTGAAGAAGCGTTGTTCTGCATCCGGGAAAACCACGGCGAAGCGTGCGGCACGCAGCTCGACAAGCGTGAAATCCCCGCCTTCGGTCACGATTGGGGCGATTGGGCGGACAACAAAGACGGAACGCATGCGCGCGTCTGCGCAAACGACGCGTCGCACGTCGAAACAGCCGCCCATAAGTGGGACGACGGGACCGTGACCAAACAGCCGACGGCAACGGAAGAGGGCGAGTACACCTATCATTGCCTCGACTGTACCGCAGTCTCGGTATATCCGATCCCCATTCTTCCCGACGAGGAAGATCACGGCGTCAAAACCGAAAAGACCGCCGAATATGACGCCGATACCGGGGAAGCAACCATCCGGCTGAAAGCCTCCGCCGACGACGAGGTGATCGAAGCAAAAACCGTTGGTGGCGCGCCGCTGGACATCGTGCTGGTCATTGATCAGTCTGGCAGCATGCAGGGCAGCCGGGTCGCGGCCCTGAATAAAGCCGCCGCCGCATTTGCCGATATGGTTCAGAAGGACGCGCAAAACAAAGGTGTCGACCACCGTATGGCCGTTGTCGGATTCGCGATGGGAATCTATTCGCAGGAGGGGTATCCCGCCTACACGAACACCGAGATCCGTACCGTAGCCGGCAGTCCGATCGGTTACTCGAAGAACCTGAAAACGGACGTTTACCGAAAAGCGCTGGTCAGCGTCAATAAAGACGGAAAAATCGATCCCATCGTACGCAGCGCGGTATCGAGCTTCAAGACCTATGGCGCGACTGCGGCAGACGTGGGACTCTCCATGGCAAACAATATTTTCGCAAACACCCCTCTGACCGGCAACAGGGAACGCATCGTCGTCTTTATGACAGACGGTGAACCGAATCACAAGACCGGTTTTGACGATGCGGTCGCCAACGCGGCGATCCAACAGGCGTATCAGCTGAAGCATACCTACGGCGCAACGGTTTACAGCATCGGCGTAGAATGCGGCTCCGACGGGAATATCGTCAATTTCCTGAACAGCGTGTCCTCGAATTATCCCGATGCGGTCAGCATGAGCGCAAAAGGGAAGGCGTCAGACAATAAATATAAAATATCCGTCACCGACGCAACGAAACAGCTTTCCGGCGTATTCAAGGATATCGCGGTTTCCTCCGTCGCAGGCAAAGCAAGGTTCAGCGACGTGACGCTGACCGACACGCTGTCGAAATACTTCACTCTCACCGAACAGCAGGAGATCATGCTGCGTAAAAACGCAATCTCCGCGCTCGGCGTAACGAACGCGGACATCTCCGTCACAAGAAACACAGACGAAACGACAGAGATCGTGATCCGCCACATCGAACCGAAAACGGTCGGCAGCAGTCGCGTGATCGAATTCTCTTTCAAAGCGTCGGCCAATGAAAACACCCTGCAAAAGGGACTTTACAAAACCAACACGGAGAATGCCGGCATCACTCTCGGCGACAGCGGCATGTTTGAGGAAACGTTCATTTCACCCGTCGTTAAGCTCAACGAATCGAGAAACGCTGCGATATTCACTGTCAACGGCGAAGTGTATCACATTCTCTCACTGAAAAACGGCGAACCGGTCGCCGCGCCCACATATGAAGTCTCCTCGGGTTATACCTTCAACGGCTGGAACGTACCGGAGAACACCGTGATCGACGGCGGCTCCCTGACGTTTGACGCTGAGCTCAGCGGCACGACCTATACCGTAACGTGGAACCTGCCGGGAGAGACGAAGACCGTCAGCTACTATCCCGGACAGATCATCGCCGTGCCGGCTGCGGACAGCGGCCTTGTCTGCGATCCGTCAGTCCCCGTCGTTATGCCTGCGAAAAATCTGATCTTCACCCTGACGGCGGCGGAACATGAGCATTCATATGACAGATATATCGTTAAAAGCCCGACCTGCACGGAAAACGGCTCGGCAGAATATATCTGTACGGTATGCGGCGACAGCTATGCGGAGCAGCTTGATGCGCTCGGCGGCGAGCATCATTGGATCGCGATCGTCGGCGCCACGGATGCAAAATTCACCGGTTACGAAGATTTCCGCTGTGATACTTGCGGAGAGTACATGGGGACGCGCCTTCAGTATAAGACTGAGTCCGGTTTCGTAAACAGCTATTCCGGCGTCGCCACCGTGAAGTATGAAATGTCGACAACCGATATTAATTCCGGCAAGACCGCACAACCAACGGCTCCGGTCGAGATCGTGATCACCCCGCCGACTTCGATCCTGAGCGCCAGAAGGATCAACGTTTACAGAAAAGACGATTCCGGCAACACGCTCCTGACCTCCGACTGTCAGAACGGTATTCTGAAATTCACAACAGAACATTTCTGCCTGTTCACATTTGAAGCAGTATTCTCCTGCGAAGAAGACGGCGTTGAGCATCCCGATAAAAACCGCGACAGGATCTGCGACCTGTGCGGCTTCGAGATCCCCGTAGATCCGAACGAATCCGAATTCCGCTGCAAGATGTGCAGCACCTATGAACTGATGAAAGACGTGCCGGTGATCGGTTTCTTCTATACGATCGTTCATTTCTTCGTGCATCTTGCTCATTTTATCGGCTATTTGACCTGATATGCACCTGACAGATAAGGCAGTATAAAACAGGAAAAGGGGCTCCGCACGGTTCTCGCCGTGCGGAGCTCCCACCTTTTTTTATTCACCAAAAAATCAACTTTACACCGCCTCGAACACCTTCGATATATCCTCGTGGATCACCAGATCCGCGGCGGAGTCGTAGGGGGTCTCGTCGTAGTTGATGATCACGAATTTCGCGTCGTTCGGGCAGTAGCGCACGAGGCCCGCAGCCGGGTAGACCACCAGCGAGCTGCCCACGACCACCAGAAGGTCGCATCCGCCGATGGCCTTGACCGATTGCGACAGCTTCCGCTCGTCCAGCATTTCGCCGTAGAACACGATATCCGGCCGCAGGATCCCGCCGCAATCGCAGCGGGGAACGCCGGAAGCTTCCTTGATATACTTTTCCGGATAGCGCTTCCCGCATTTCAGGCAGTAGTATTCCAACGTCGTGCCGTGGATCTCGATCACGTTTTTGCTGCCCGCCAACTGGTGCAGGCCGTCGATGTTCTGCGTCACCACCGCCGAGACCTTGTCGCCCAGCGCGGCGATCTTTTTATGGGCGATATTCGGCTTCGCGTCGCCCACGATCAAGAAATCCTTGTAGTATTTATAGAACGTCTCCGGATCGTTTTCAAAGAAATCGATATGCAGAAGCTCCTCGTAGGGTACGGGAGATTTGCGTTTATACATTCCCTCTTTGCCGCGGAAATCCGAAAGGCCGCTGGCGGTGGAGATCCCCGCGCCGGTCAGGAACGCGATCCGGCTGCTGTTTTCGATCAGACGGCGGAAGGCTTCGATCTTATCCATGATTTCTCCCTCTTTTCTTTTGTTTTCATCTGTGCTATCATTATTATATTCACGGTATGCCGGAAAGTCAATCGCGGCGTTGCCCGCACAGCAAAAAATCCAACGGATCGGAGGTTTTCTTATGTCAAAAGATCCCGCCGCCGCGCAGGTGCAAAAGCGTCTTTTCGCCCTGCGGGACGAGGAATATCAGGCGTTCACGGCAAAGCTGATCCCGAATATCCCGCCCGAACGCGTTCTGGGCGTGCGCACCCCGGATCTGCGCGCACTGGCGAAGGAGCTGCACCGAACGGGCGCCGACACAGAATATCTCGACGCGCTGCCCCATTTTTACAACGAGGAAAACGTCCTGCACGCCGTATTGCTCGGGTATGAAAAGGATTATTCCGCCGCCGTCGTGCGGATGAACGCGTTTCTGCCGTACGTCGACAACTGGTCCGTCTGCGACGTCATCAACCCGAAAGCGTTCGGGAAGGCGGGCGGCGAGCTGATCGCACAGGTCAATGCGTGGATCGCATCGGGCGAGGATTACACGGTCCGCTTTGCCGTGAGCTGCCTGATGAAATATTTTCTCGACGAAAAATTCAAACCGGAATATCTCGACCTCGCGGTGCAGATCGAAAGTGAAGAATACTACGTCAACATGATGCGGGCGTGGTATCTCGCCACGGCGCTTGCGAAGCAGTACGGCGATACCGTGCCGATCCTTGAAAACCGCCGCCTTGACCGGTGGACGCATAATAAGACGATTCAGAAAGCGGTCGAGAGCTTCCGCGTGAGCGACGAGCACAAGGCGTATTTAAAAACGTTGAGGTATTGACTTATGGACAAATATTACGATCACATCATCCACGGGGGCGATTATAACCCCGACCAGTGGATCGATACGAAAGAGGTCTGGGACGAGGACCTGCGGCTGATGGATCTGGCGAAGATCAACTCCGCCACCGTCGGCATCTTCGCGTGGTCCCTCCTCGAACCGGAGGAAGGCGTTTTCAATTTCCCGTGGCTCAACGAGGTCATGGACAAGCTCGCGTCCCACGGCAAAAAGGTCGTTCTGGCGACGCCCTCCGGCGCGCGCCCGCCGTGGATGGCGCAAAAGTATCCCGAGGTTCTGCGCGTCGAGGAAAGCGGCGCGCGCAACGAATACGGCGTGCGGCACAACCACTGCCCGACCTCGCCGGTCTACCGCGAAAAGACCGCGCGCATCAACCGCAGGCTTGCGGAACGGTATAAAGGCCACCCGGCGCTCTTCATGTGGCATGTCTCCAACGAATACAGCGGCGAGTGCCACTGCGAGCTCTGCCAGAAAGCGTTCCGCGCATGGCTGAAAAAAGAATATCACAATTCGCTCGACGAGCTGAATTTTAAATGGTGGAACGGCTTCTGGAGCCACCGCTTCACGGATTGGGACGAGATCTCCTCGCCGAAATACCGCGGCGAGAACCACGTGCCCGCCCTCAAGCTCGCGTGGCGGAGATTCGTTACCGAACAGCACCTGTCGTTTTATCGGAACGAAATCGAACCGCTGCGGGAGCTGACGCCCGACGTGCCGGTCACGACGAACATGATGCGGCTTTACAAGGGGATCAACTACCATAAATTCGCGCCGTACGTCGACGTAGTCTCCTGGGACAACTACCCCGACTGGACGAACGGCGACAACGCCGATCCGGCGGCCGAGACCGCTTTCGTGCACGACGTTTTCCGCTCCATGAAGGACGGAAAACCGTTCTATCTGATGGAGAGCACCCCCTCGATCGTCAACCACAAGCCCGTGAACCGGCTTCTGAAATCCGGCGTGCAGGAGCTCGCCGCGATCCAAGCGGTCGCCCACGGCGCGGACAGCGTGCAGTATTTCCAGTGGCGCAAGAGCCGCGGCGGGCACGAGAAATTCCACGGCGCGGCCGTGGATCACGTCGGGAACGAAAACACCCGCGTGTTCCGCGACGTGTCGAGGCTCGGCGGCGTGCTCGAGCGTCTCGACGCCGTCGTCGGCGCAAGGACCGAAGCGCACGCCGCGATCGTCTATGATTGGGAAAACGCCTGGGCGACCGAATTTTTCTGCGGGTACCACAACGCCCGGCGGGACTACGACAAAATCTGTCAGAGCTGGTATCGGGCGTTCCTGCGGCGGGGGATCCCGGTCGACGTAATCCCCGCGGATCGGGACTTTTCGAAATACGGCCTCGTCGCCGCGCCGTTCCTCTATCTGCTGGGCGACGGCGTTGCGGACAGGATCAAAGAATACGTGAAGAACGGCGGCCGTTTTATCGCCACGTATCTCACGGGGATCGTCGACCGGGACGACCTGTGTTTCCGCGGCGGCTTCCCCGGCGCGGGCCTGCGGGAAGTCTTCGGCGTGTGGGCGGAGGAAACGGACTCTCTCGGCGAAGGCGAATACAATACCGTATCGTTCGGCGGAAAAACCTACCGCGCCGAAAATACCTGCGACGTGCTCCATGCGGAAGGCGCGCGGATTCTGAGCGCGTACGAGACTGCTTCTTTCTACGCAGGCAGTCCCGCCGTGACCGTGAACGGGTACGGAAAAGGATATGCGTATTACGCCGCGTTCCGCCCCGAGCAGGCGTTCATCGACGATTTCTGCGGCGGGCTCATCGATGAACTCGGGCTTGTCCCCGACGCGCCGTTCCCGCTGCCCGACGGGGTTTTCGCAAGAAAACGCGGCGACGTTCTGTTTGTGATGAATTTCAGCGGCGGGGAACGGACCGTCGCGCTCGACCGGGAATACCGCGACGTCGTCTCCGGCGAAAGCTGCGGCGGCGGGACCGTTTTGCCGGAGAACGGATACCTGATCCTTGCCTGAACCGACGCCGCCACCGGCGCGGACGATTCCGAACGGAGGAAATGAAATGAAAAAAGAACGACCGAACGCAAAACGACCGGCAGCCGCGGCAGCGCAGGCGCCGCGGAAGGTGCGCTTGTCCGGCGCGCCGGACCGCGGAGAAAACGCCCGCGCGTTCGTATTCCTGCTGCTCGGGAACCTTGTCGCCTATCTCCCGCTGTGCGTTTTCCACGGAAAGAGCTACAGCTTCGATTCCCCGGCGATCCTGGTGAAGGGAGACTGGGTCCATTACGGCGGGTTCATCGATTCTTACCGCTATATCGGTGCGCTCGTCTATAAAATCTATTCTCTGACCGGGCACAATCCCATTGAAAACAGCACGCCGGATATCGTTCTGTTTATCCTTCTCGCTGCGGTCGGGACCGCGGCGTTCGTTTACGCGCTCCGCAAGCGGCTGAAAATCGAAGGGGTCCTTCCGCTGGCGGCAATCGAGCTTGCGGTCCTTCTCAGCGTTGAAAACGCCTGGTTCAGCGCGATCCTGACGTTCCCGGAGAGCATTTTTCTTGCCGGCGTCGGACTCGTCTGCTGTTTTTGCGCGCTGATCGTTTTTATGCGGCGGCGCTCCGTTTGGACGTGGCTTCTCTCCGCGGTCCTGCTGCTCTGCGCGGTCGCGACGTATCAGCAGTATCTTTCGGTTTTCATCATTTTCGCGATCGCGATCGTCAGCGCGGAGCTTACCGCCGAATCGGGCAGCCGTCCGAAAAACGTTTTCCTTGCATATTTCAAAACCGCCGTTTTCCTTGCGGCGACCTGCGCCGTCTACTTTGCGGTCGGTAAGGCAGTCGCAAAAACCTTCGATATCGCGGGCAGCACCCGTACGGCGCTTACGCTTGAAGCCATAATGGAAAATATCCGGTATTTCGCGACGCATCAGCGCTCGTTTCTTTGGGGCAGAGGCACTTTCAAAACGGAAATCCTGACCGCGGCGTTCCTTTCGCTGGGCGGTCTCTGGTTCGTCTGCCTGCTCGTTTTCACGTTGAAGAAAAAGGAGTTTTTCAAAGCGGGTCTGATCGCGGCGTCTTACGCCGCAGCCTACGTTTCGGGTTATCTTCTCGGCCTGATCTCGGTCTCTCATGAAAATAGGGCGCTGTTCGCGCTGTTCTCGATCTTCTTTCTGTTCACGCTCGGGATCGTCGCAAAAAGTCCGAAAAAACTCCTCTCCGCCGTTCCCGCGTGTATCCTCGCGGTCGTTTTCGCCGCGAACGTTTTCGTGATCATACGGACCGGGAACAATCACCGCCTGCAGAATGCGGCCGACATCGACTGCGCGGAGCGGATCTCGGAGGCGATCGACGCGTATGAAAAAACGAGCGGCGTCACCGTCACGAAGCTTGCGTACTGCCGCGACGCGGCGCAGGAGCCCGAACACGGCGACTCGCTGTTTTATTACGATTATGCGCTGGAGCCGCTCCTGACGCTCAAATCAAGCAGATATACGCCCGGCGTTGAGAAGATCTACACGTTTTCGGACGTTCCGGAACAGATCTACGGGCAATATTTCGCCGGGAAGGACTGGCATTCGCTCGATCTGGAAGAACAGCTTATCATCATCGACGACACGGCGTATCTGTGCGTGTACTGATTGCCGGAAAACATGAAAAAGGACAGCCCTGTGTGAGGCTGTCCTTTGTTTATTTGGTCTTCGTTTTATTTCGCCGCGGTGGATTTCTCCTGCTTGACCTTGTGGTCGATCACATGGCGGGAAGCGAGCTCGCGGGTGATATCGTCGACGCCGATCCCCATCTCCGCCATCAGTACCATGATGTGATAGGCAAGGTCCGCGATCTCGTAGACCGTCTCGCCCTTGTCGCCGCCCTTCGCGGCGATGATGACCTCGGCGGATTCCTCGCCGACCTTTTTGAGGATCTTGTCGATCCCCTTCTCAAACAGATAGGTCGTATAGGAGCCCTCCTTCGGGTTCGTCTTGCGGCCCCTGATCAGCTCCATCAGCCCCTCGTAGGAAAACGGCGCGTTTTCCGATTCCATCACGGGATTGAAGAAACAGCTCTCGCTGCCGGTATGGCAGGCGGGGCCGTCTTTTTTGACAGTCACGACAAGCGCGTCCTTGTCGCAGTCGGCGGTGATATCCACGATATGCTGCACGTTGCCGCTGGTCTCGCCCTTGCGCCAGAGCGTTTTGCGGGAGCGCGACCAGAAGCAGGTGCGTTTTTCTTTCATGCTGATCTCAAGGCTCTCGCGGTTCATATAGGCAAGCGTGAGCACCTTTTTCGTCTGGGCGTCCACGACGATCGCGGGGATCAGCCCCTTTTCGTCGAATTTGAGTTCGTCGGGTTTCACCATCGTTATCTCTCCTCGTTGACCTGCCGCACGTTGATCCCGTTCGCGGCAAGAAGTTTTTTCAATTCGCCGATGTTCACCTCGCCGAAATGGAAGATCGAGGCGGCAAGGCCCGCGTCCACCTTCGGCAGGGTTCTGAACAGCGTGATGAAGTCCTCCGCTTTTCCCGCGCCGCCGGAGGCGATCACGGGCACGCCGACAGCGTTGCACACCGCGTCCAGCATTTCGAGGTCGAAGCCGTTTTTCACGCCGTCGGAGTCGATGCTGTTGAGCACGACCTCCCCCGCGCCGTTATCGACGCAGCGTTTTATCCATGAGATCGCCTCCATGCCGGTGTTCTCCCTGCCGCCCTTGGCGAACACGGTGAACCGCCCGTCCACCCGCTTCACGTCGGCGGAGATCACCACGCACTGGTCGCCGTATTTCTTCGCCGCCTCGCATATCAGGTCCGGGTTGCGGATCGCGCCGCTGTTGACGCTGACCTTGTCCGCGCCGCATTTGAGCGCCCGGTCGAAATCGTCGATGGTGTTGATGCCGCCGCCCACGGTCAGGGGGATGAAAATAGTCTCGGCGGTTTTTTTCAGGATATCGGTGAACAGGGCGCGCCCCTCGGCGGAGGCGGTGATATCGTAAAAAACAAGCTCGTCCGCGCCCGCCGCGCTGTAATAGGACGCCAGCGCAACGGGATCGTTCACGTCGCCTAAATTTTCAAAATTGGTCCCCTTGACGACCCGGCCGTTGCGCACGTCGAGGCAGGGGATGATCCTTTTTGTTATCATATTTTTTCACATCTCTTTCAAAAGTGAAAAATGAAAAGTGAAGAGTGAAAAATTGATGAAGGGGCTTTGCCCCTTACCCCATTATAGATATAGATCCTTTCGGCGGCTCATCATATGAACAAAGTTGTCCTTTATCTCCGATGCTTCCTTTTTAACCATCTATAATTCAAGTCGCGAAGCGACTTCCTTACCTTTTCATTTTTCACTTTTCATTTGTCATTGGCGGCCGCAATCGCGGCAGACAGGGACAGGTCACCCGTATAAAGGGCTTTCCCGAGGATCGCGCCGTAAAGACCCATATCGCGCAGGGCCGTGATATCCGAAAGGCTCGAAACGCCGCCGGAGGCGGTGATATCCACGGAATACTTCGACGACAGGTCCCGGTACAGCTCCACGTTCGTGCCGGAGAGCAGCCCGTCTTTGGAAATATCGGTGCAGATCACGGTCTTCACGCCGAGCGCCTGCAGACGGTCGAAGAATTCATACACGCCGAGGCCCGAATCGCTGCGCCAGCCCTTGATGGAGACGTTCCCGTCCCGGATATCCGCGCCGACGGCGATCTTCTCGCCGTACTTCTTCACGGCGGTTTCAAGGAATCCCGGGTCCGTCACCGCGGCGGTGCCGACGATCACGCGGTATACGCCCGCGTTCAGGTATTTTTCCACCGTCTGCATATCGCGCACGCCGCCGCCGATCTCCACTTTGAGCGTCGTTTTTTCGACGATTTCCTTTACCGTGTCGAAATTCGGCGTGCCGCCGTCCCGCGCGCCCTCCAGATCGACCGCGTGCAGGTATTCCGCGCCGTCCTTCTGAAACCGCAGCGCGAAATCCAGCGGATCGCCGTAGACCGTCATTTTGTCGTAATCACCCTTCACAAGGCGCACCGCCCTGCCGGATATGATGTCAGTTGCAGGAAAAATGATCATTTGCCCATCTCCGATGTATTGTATAATGGGTACGGGCAAAGCCCGTCCTTAATTATCCATTATCCATTGTCCATTATCCATTTTATTTTCAAGAAAACCCCTAACTTAAAATTCTGTAAACGCTTTCAGGATCCGCAGCCCGACGCTGCCGCTTTTCTCCGGGTGGAACTGCGTGCCGAAGACGTTCCCGCGCTCGACCGAGGCGGTCAGGAGCGCGCCGTATTCCGCCCATGCGGTGACCGCGTCATCGCAGTCCGCGCCGTAATAGGAATGCACGAAATACACGCAGTCGCCCTCGTCTATATACCTGTAAAGCGCCGATTTCTCTCTGTTTTTCGGGAAGATCAGCGGATTCCATCCGATGTGCGGGATCTTGAGCTCCGCCGGAATTACGCCGAGCATCGGTTTCACGGAGCCCTGAATCAGTCCCAGTCCCGCATGCTCGCCGTATTCATAGCTTTTCTCAAAAAGCATCTGCATCCCGAGGCAGATGCCCAGAAGCGGCTTCCCTTTTTCCGTCTCGCCGAGGATCGCCCGGTCGAGCCCCGCGTCGCGGAGCTTCTTCGCCGCGTCCTCAAACGCGCCGACGCCGGGCAGGATGATCCGCTCGCTTGCCGCGATCGCTTCGGGATCGTTTGTCACGACCGCCTCGGCGCCGATCGCCGCGAAGGAGCTTTTCAGCGAGAACAGGTTGCCCACGCCGTAGTCGACGATCGCGGTCATTTACAGCACTCCTTTGGACGAGGGGACCTCGCCCGCAAGGGTCGGATCGATCTTTACCGCCTTTGCGAGCGCGCGGGCGACTGCCTTGAACGCGCCCTCGATGATGTGGTGGCTGTTCATGCCGTCGAGCTGACGGATGTGCAGGGTGATATTCGCGTTGCGCACGAAGCTTTGGAAAAATTCCTCGGTCAGCTCGGTATCGAAATCGCCGACCTTCTGCGCCGGGATCTCAAGACCGTACCGAAGGCAGCTCCTGCCGGAAAGATCGACCGCGCACTGAATGAGCGTCTCGTCCATCGGCAGCAGGATATCGCCGTACCGCGTCACGCCGCGCAGATCGCCCATCGCCTCGGCGAAGCATTTGCCCAGACAGATCGCGATATCCTCCGTGGTGTGGTGCGCGTCCACCTGCGTGTCGCCCTTGCACTTCACGGAAAGGTCGAACCTGCCGTGATGCGCGAAGAGCGTGAGCATGTGGTCCAGGAAGCCGACGCCGGTGTCGATCTCGGCGGCGCCGGTGCCGTCCAGAGCCAGCGACAGAAAAATATCCGTCTCGTTCGTAGTGCGTTTGATTTGCGCCGTTCTCATCATCATCATTCCAAACCGTTTATTATTTCTTTGATATTATCGATCAGCGTTTTCATCTCTTCGGGCGTGCCCACCGTGATGCGGTTGTAATCGCGGATGCGCGGGACGGTAAAGTGCCGAACGAGGATCCCCCGCGCCTTCAGCGCCTCATACAGCGCGCCGCCCGGGATCTTTTCGTGCGTCGCGAAAATGAAGTTCGCCTTTGACTCGGAGACCGCAAAGCCCCGCGCCCGCAGCTCTTTCTGCGCTTTTTCGCGCGTTTCGGCGACGAGGGCGTCCTTTTCGTCGTAGTACGCCCGCGCGTCCAGCGCCGCCGCGGCAGCGACGAGCGAGAGACGGTTGATATTGTAAGGGTTCGTGCAGTATTTGATCTTCTCGAGGTCCCGGATCAGCTCTTTGTCGCCGACGCCGAAGCCCACGCGCGCGCCGGCAAGGGCGCGGCTTTTGGAGAAGGTGCCGACGACGAGCAGGTTATCGTATTTTTTCGTGAGCTCCGTCGCGCTCTCGCCGCCGAAATCCACGTACGCCTCGTCGACGATCACCGCGCTGCCGGGATTTGACTTCACGACGCGTTCGATCGTATCACGGGGCAGGCAGAGCCCCGTCGGCGCGTTGGGGTTCGCGAGGACCACCGCTTTTCCCTTGTTCATGTATTCCTCCGGGTCGACCGACAGATCCTCTTTCAGCGGGATGACCTCGGCGTCGATCCCGTAAAGCTCGGCAAAGACGGAATAAAAGCCGTAGGTAATATCGGCGAAGGCCGCTCCCCCGCGGCACCATGCCATGAACGCGAAGTTCAGCACTTCGTCGGAGCCGTTGCCGACGAATACGTTTTCGGGCTCCGCGCCGTACCGGGCCGCCAGCTTCTCCTTGAGGACCTTGCAGGTCGGGTCGGAATACAGACGCAGGTCCGCGACCTCGGCGGCGGTCACCGCGGCGATCACCTGAGGCGCGGGCGGATAGGGAAACTCGTTCGTATTCAGCTTGATATATTTTTTATCCTGCGGCTGCTCGCCGGGAACGTATTCCTCCAGCGCGCCGAGACGGGAGTCGATAAACCTGCTCATTCGTAAAAGCCGTCATCCCTTTTTTCATTATCCATTCTCCGTAACGGAACGACGTTCCGTTACGGATCTTGCGTGCGCGTGCAGGCCCTCTTTGTCTGCGAAGGCGGCGACGTCGTCCGTCAC
>JAFRTA010000373.1 GCA_017427315.1 Clostridia bacterium | reverse complement strand
ATCGGGCGTCAGCCCGATAAATCAGAATTTACCCAATAACGCGGTAAATCAGAACGACCGCCTTCGGCGTTTCCGTGATCGGGAGGTCGATCCCGCCGGTCATCAGCGCTTCTCCGGTCTTCACCGTGACGTTCTCATGGCAGTCGTCGTCGAAGACCTCGTATTCCCGCGCGGGATCGAGGCCGTTCAGCGTGATATGGCAGATGTCGGATGCGACCTTTTCCCGCTTGTAGATCAGCGCCGCGCCGGAGTCCCCGTCGCCGTACTGCATCGCAAGGTATTTGTCGAGGTCGCGCGCGCCGCAGATCAGCGGGTAATAATTCTTTGTCATCGCGCCGCGCACGAAGCGGTAGCCGAGCACGGTCTGCGCGCAGGGCACGATCGCGGAGCGGTAACGGTATTCGCCCTCGCCGCCGATGCCCGTGCCGTACAGGGGCAGCCAGAAGGAGAGCCCGCAGGTGGCGGACTGCGTCGCCTCGATCACGTCGTCCGGCAGCGTGCCCTCGGCGCTCATGCAGTTGTAATCCGAACGCCAGAGCGGGATGCTGCGGCGGGACATCTCGAGATCCAGCCGCTTGCCGCCGCTGGCGCAGTTGTCGATGATGAGGCCGGGGTTGACCTCGAGCAGCGTATCGAGATATTTATAGAGATTCGTGACGTAATGATTTTCTTCGATCCCCGTTCTGCCGCCGTAAAGCGTCTTGTCCGCCTTGCGCCAGAGCTCCAGCACGTCGAAATTGAAATCCTGCCGGTAAAGGCCGACCTTGTTTTCGCGGATGGCGTCGGCGATCAGATCGCCCAGATACGCGCAGGCGTCGTCGTTCGCAAGGTTGACCATGTTCCGGTTCGGGTCGCCGTCCTCGATCAGCCAGCCCTCGTGCTTTCTGCACTCCTCGTATACCTCGGTGCCCTCGCAGCAGCGCTCCGGCTCGAACCAGAGCAGCAGCTTCAGACCGCGCGCTTCGGCGGCTTCCGCGATCGGCGCGAAGCCGTCCGGGAAGCGTTCGGGGTCCGGTCTCCACGTGCCGACGCTGTCGGCCCAGTCGTTTTTGATCGGGTACCAGCCCGCGTCGCGCCAGAGGAAATCCGCTTCGGCGCAGGCTTCGTCGCTGAAGGAGTTGATCTGCGCGATGTATTCCTCCGTTCCGCGGCGGTCGAACTCGTTCGCAAGTCCGACGGTCGTCAGCGGAAAGGCGCTTTCGGTATAGACGCAGGCGGTCTCCCACGCGCGGAAAACGTTGAAGCCCTTGAGCGCGTTTTTGCCCTCATAGAACGTGAGCGACACAAGAGGCGAGCGCACCGTCTCGCCGGCCGTCAGATACCCGTTGAAAAATTCCTGCTTCGCCCGCAGGGCGACGCCCTTCGCGGTCTGCCGCAGCGACGTGAACCACTGACCGGTCCAGCCGACCGCCGTCACGACGCCGAAATCCTCTCCGCAGACGTTGAAATAGGGCAGCCACGACGCGCTTCTGCCGCCGTTGGCGTTGAACTTCATCGGCGTGAGGCAGACGGCGGATTTCATCAGCTCGAAATCGTCCGCCGCGGGATCGGTCCCCTTGCTGAAATACACGTCGGAAAGTCCCGTTCCGAGCGCGCAGTCGGCGGCGTAAAAATCCCTGACGACCGGGGAATTCTCTTCTCCGGCGTTTTTGATGTATACCGTCCATTCGCAGGTGGCGAAGTCCTCGTAGATAGTCGCCTCGACGGTCGCCGTCAGGGCGCTCTTTTTATGCGAAAGCGTGACGAGCGTTGTTTTTCCGCCGCGGAATTTCTCCCCGACCGCGCTTTCTTCCCCGACCGAAATATTCCAGTCGGAAAGATGCGCGCGCAGCCGTTTCCCGCCGACGGTGAAGTCATAGGCGGGCGCGTCTGCGGTGCGGATATTCGCGTCGAACCACGCGCGGCAGCGCTGTTTTTCCGCGTCCGTGACCTTCGTTTCTTCCGCCGTGATCGGGTCGAAGGAAATCTCCGTCACGCCCGTGAGCGCCATCGCCGCCCGGTCCGTCTTCAGCTTGAAGTCGGAGTCATAGACCGACAGAGAAGAAACAAAAAGCAATAACGCCTGCAAAAGACAGAAAATCGTTTTGAATCGGTAAAGCATAAATAATCCTCCTGTCCGGCACGCCGCGCCGCGTATGCGGCGGGAAGCTGCCGCGGTGAAATGCGGGAAACAGACCGTCTGTCGAATCAATTATAGATTTTCCCGCTGTAAAAGTCAAGGAAAACGCGTCGGCAACGCAGTTGAGGAGATGTGTAAATACTGATTTGTCGCGGAGCGACAAATCAGTATTTACCAAGGGAGAAGGGATAAGGGCTTGTTTAATTGATTATCTGCCTCAAAAGACGCGATAGCGTTCATTTTTCGACAATCGCGGAGAATAAACCGAGACGCAGAGCGTATCATTATCGTTCTCTCATCCCTCATTCCTTCTCCCT
>JAFRTA010000372.1 GCA_017427315.1 Clostridia bacterium | reverse complement strand
GTCTTGCGCAGCAGGATGCGGATGACGTTTCGGATCTCATTGTCGCGGCCGATGACCGGGTCCAGCTTCTGCCGTCTCGCCAGCTCCACCAGCTCCTGGCCGTATTTGTTCAGCACGTCGTAGGTCTCCTCCGGCTGGTCGCTGGTGACGCGGGTGTTGCCCCGCACCGCCTGCATTTCCTTCAGAAAATTGTTCTTCGTTTTTCTCGACAGGATCATCGTGACCGAGCGGATCTCCTCGTCTCTGCCGATGACGGGATCGAGCTTCTGCGATCTGGCGCGTTCCACGAGGTCCGTCCCGTAGCGTTTGAGGGCGTTATAGGTGTTTTCCGGGTTGTCGCTGGTCACGCGGGTATTGCCCCGCACGCTCTGCAGCGCCTTGAGCACCGCGTCCTTTTTGACGCCCGTTTTTGCGTAAATACCTTTCAGCGTCGCGTCTGCGTCGTCGATCAGCGCGAGGAACAGATGCTCCACGGAGACGTAATCGTCCTTCATCCGCTCCGCGGTTGCCTCCGCGTCAGCCAGCGCCCGGTCCACGTCGCGGGAAATATAGATCTTTCCGTCCTCGCGGCCGATGCCCGTCACCGCGGGCAGCGCGTCGATCGCAGCGTCGGTGAGACGGTTGACTTCCTCGACCGGCACGTTGACGCTTTTCAGGATCTGCGGTACGAGCCCGTCTTTCTGCTCGAGCAGCGCGTCGAGCAGATGCACCTGCTCCACCTGCTGGTTGGAATGCTGCGCCGCCGTCGTCTGCGCGGCGCGGATCGCGTCCAGCGTTTTCTGCGTGAATCTTTCGGCGTTCATAAAAACACTTCCTTTTTCTTCGATGATAAAAATAAAGTCGTTCCGCGGCGCCCCTAACCGCCGCTTACATTCTCTATATTATAGGGTATATATGTCTGAATTATGAGCAAATTGTGATTCAACTGTAAAAATTAGCACTCTCAAATTAAGAGTGCTAATTTGCGCTTGAATTATAATGTGAAAATACGTCCGTATCTTCGGTGAGATGCCGAGGATACGGACGCTGTCAGATGGTTCGCGCCTGACTCAATGAGGATCAGGTATTGAGATTAAAACCAACGTAACCAACGCAGCCAGCTTTTCCAATCTTTCATGTTATTCACCTCCTGTCAATTTGAATAATTCAAAAATCGGCAATTGACCGTTTGCGATTTACATTTCCTGTATTACCGGTCAATAGCTGCCGTGTTTTGGTATTATTGCGAAACGTATAATATATAATCACAGTTCACGTTTTTCAATTTCATATTTTATTTTGCCGACGGTAAACTTGATGATACCGGCAATCCTGTTAATGTGCTCTTCAAGTTTGTTTATTATTTCTTCGTCGCTCCTGTCTGATTTGATGAGCACTTTAAGTAAAAACTCGTATTCGCTTGTGTTGTGAGCCTCGATATCCGCGGAGATCACGCCATCGAACATGGACGCGGTATCTTCAATTTTCAGCGCGGTAATATTATTTTTGTTATTCTTTGTCAACGGGATTTCGTTTCTGATCTTGTAATGCGTCGGACGGTGGAATTCCTGCACGTTATCGGCGACCAAACGCTTGATTTCTGCAAGCGTTTTTTCTGCTTCGCCGTAATCGTTCAGAGTGACGTGCGCCGACGGTGTTTCGCCTTCTTCTCTGCTGTAACGGGGTATAACGACGCATTGCTTCACGTTCGGATGTTTCAGTACTGCGGTGACGATTTCAGCAGGCGAAAATGCGAAGGACCTTCGCTTGATGATATTTTTTATTCTGCCGTGATAATAGAAGAATCCGTCCTCATCGACGCTGATATAATCCCCCATGTGTACATATGTCTTGCCATCGGGATGTGTTACGTAAACCTTGGCGGTTTCATTTTTACTGTCACCGGCATATCCTTTTGTCATGCCAATTCCGGATAAACATAATTCGCCTACAATATAAGGCTCCTTTATAACGTTTGTTGTACCCGGTTGAACAATAACATAGTCAGAGTTTCCGCATATTTTCCCGATAGAACCCACCCTGTGCTCATTCGGTCTGTTAATAATATCAAAAGCAGAAAACTCGCTTGCACCATACCCTTGATAAGGAGGTCGTTTTGATCCGTTCTTTTTGAAATAGTCGATCAATGAAGCCTCAACATCATCAAACCCGTCACCACCAAACAAATAGTTTTCTACGTTGTTCATGTCAGTATCTCTTTTTATGAGCTCTCTTGCATGAGATGGAGTGGTGAAAGCGTATTCAGCATGATATTTGTTTACCAAATCATAAAAGTTCTTTGGATTCATCTCTGGAATAATAATTGCACATACTGTATTACAAAATATTAAATGACTGGAGGTTTTACCATATTCAACAAATAGTGGGATATTCTGTATACATCTTTTTCCGGAGTTAAAACTGATGTGATCTATTTCATGATTATGTGGTATTGAGTTGTCATTTTCATTGCTAATGTCTATCGCTTTCGGAATACCTGATGTGCCGCTTGAGTGAACATAAGAACATGTGACATTTGGAGTATATGGATTCTCTTTTACTGTCTTTATCTTTTTGCCTTTTTTTATAAAGCTCGACCAGATTATTTCGTTTGGAATCCTAATCGATTTTATCGGATTCTTCTTTTTGGCAATCATCTTAAACAATTGTGGAAATGCTTCAATGACGCTGGACGAAACAACCTTAATATCCGTTCCTTCAATTGCTTGTTTCATATTCTTTTTGATTTCGGGTTCGTCAAGAACGAAAACATATTTTGAAGATAATTCCTCAATAAAATGTTTCATTTCTTTTGCTGTGATATTCGGATATATGTAATTTGGGATCGCGCCGATCTTACTCAGTGCGTAATCCATATAAAAGATTTCCGGCGTGTTGGTGTGACAGACCGTAACCACGTCGCCGGCGCGGACGCCGTAAGCGATTAACGCTTTCGCGGTTTTGTCGATCATCCGGAGGAACTTTTTATATGATATTTTTACGTCGGGGTAATCCCGGTCGAAAAATTCATCCGTCGGTTTTTCCTCGCCGCGCGGTACGGGGATCGTATAGATCATCGCTGTTCCTTCGGGCTTAACGTTATCCATAAAATAGCGGTATTTCGTTTTGTTGATATTAAGCTTCATTGCGTCCAATTGCTGCTTCCTCCTTTTTATACCTCGATTCAATTTAATAATTCTCTTATATGATTCTGAATATGTTTTTTGAATATGTCATAATAACAATGATTCTGTTTTTGAATGGGGTTACTATAACACAGAAGCCGCGGATGGACAACACTCGGAATGAAAAAAACCGGTGAACGGCCGAAATTGCATTGCGAACGGTTTTTTCATTATTTTTTCCGATTATCAGAATGGCAGAAGAAATATCCCCGTGGAAGCGCTGATCAGAATTGCCGACTGTTATCAGGTATCGCTTGAATAGCTGACCGCAGAACATACAGTCCGGAGATCAATCGATGACCCGTCTTTGTTTTTACGGCGTCGGGGTATTTTTTTCTTGCTTTATTTTTAAAGTCGTACTATAATACAATATGGGAGAAATTGTACCGGCAGTTTCTATAAAAAGAGAAGGGGAGATAGATTATGAAAACGTTGAGACTTTACCCCGCGCTGAAAACCATCATCTGGGGCGGACAGCGCATGATCGGTCTGTATTCATATGGCGGCGAGCGGCTGACGGAGCAGTTCGAGAAAAACAGAACGCCCGCCAACATCGCCGAGAGCTGGGTCCTCGCCTGCCACGAGAAAGGCAAATGCACGGTCTGGGGCGGCGAGTACGACGGCAAGACCCTCTGGGAGGTCCTGCAGGGCGACGGAATGCGGGCGATGGGCTCGAAGTACAAGGGCGGGGATTTCCCCGTGATGATCAAATTCATCGACGCGAAGCGGGATCTTTCCATTCAGGTGCATCCCGACGACGAATACGCCCGCGTCAACGCCGGTCAGTTCGGCAAGACCGAGTGCTGGTACGTGCTGGACGCGGAAGAGGACGCGGAGCTGGTCTACGGCCTCGACCGGGAGCTGACCCGCGAGGAGCTGGCGGAGCGCGGCGGCAAAAAAGAGGTCATGGAGGTGCTGCGCCGGGTCAAGGTCAAGCGGGGCGATTTCATCTTTATCCCCTCCACGACCCTGCACGCCATCTGCAAGGGCATTTATCTTGCCGAGGTTCAGCAGAGCTCGGATCTGACCTACCGCATTTACGATTACGACCGGCCGGGCGACGACGGCAAGCCCCGCGAGCTTCAGGTTGAGGACGCGGTCGCCGTGGCGAACCTGCGGCCCATGGACGTTTCCTTCCTGCCGCAGGGCGCGGAGGAAAAGCGCGAGGGATACACGAAGACCCTTTTGACGAGCTGCGAATATTTCACGCTGACGAAGATCGCCCTTTGCGGCGAATACAAAGCCGCGGCGGACGACGCCTCGTTCGTCTCCCTCATCGTCACCGGCGGTGAGGGAAAATACCGCGACGCGGACGGCGAGATCTATCTGCGCGAGGGCGACAGCCTGTTCATCCCCGCCGGGAAGGGCGAATTCGCCGTGACCGGCAACGCGGAGCTTCTGATCACGACACTTTGATATTTGCGCCGCCGGGACGCGCCGCGCAGTGCGTCGCCGCGGCGTTTCTTGTTTTGAGCGCGCAGCTGAAAGGACGGATAATATGCCGCTGGTATCGGCGCAAAACGTAACTGCGGGCTTTCTGGACAACGTTCTGTTCCGGGGCGCCTGCTTTGATATCCAGAAACACGACCGCGTGGGGCTGATCGGCGCGAACGGCGTCGGCAAGACCACGCTTTTCAAGCTGATCTTGGGTCAGCTCGAGGCGACCGAGGGCACGGTCACGGTGCCGGAATTCACCCGCGTGGGCAACGTGGAGCAGCACACCTGCAGCGACTTTACCGTCACCGCTTATGAGGAGGTGCTGAAGGTCTACGCCGACGTGGCGGCGATGGAACGGGAGCTGGAAACACTGAACGAGCGGCTTTCCGCCGGGGCGGACCCCGCGCTGATCGAACGGCAGGAGACGCTGCGCGAGCAATTCGAGGCGCGGGACGGGCTTTCCTACCGCTCCCGCGCGCGTTCGGCGCTGACGGGGCTCGGCTTTACGCCTGAGGAAACCGATATGCCCGTCGGACAATTAAGCGGCGGACAGCGCACGAAGATCAGCCTCGCGAAGCTTCTGCTGTCCGGGGCGGATCTGATTCTGCTGGACGAGCCGACGAACCATCTCGATACCGACAGCGTCGAATGGCTCGAGGGATTTCTGAAAAAATACGTCGGCGCGGCGGTCATCATTTCGCACGACCGGTATTTTCTCGACCGCACCACCGAGAAGACCATGGAGATCGAGGGCGGGCGGCTGTTTTTCACAAAGGGCAATTATTCGACCTACCATAAACTCAAGCAGGAGCGTCTTCTGGCCGAGCAGCGCGAAAACGAAAAGACCGAAAAAGAGATCAAACGCATCGAAGCGATGATCGAGCAGCAGCGCAGCTTTAACCGGGAGCGCAATTTCATCACGATCGCCTCGAAGGAAAAGCAGATCGAACGTTTGCGGGCGACGCTGCATGAAAAGGTACGCACGGCGGCGGAAATGAAGCTGAAATTCCCCGTTGCGCTCGAGAGCGGCAACGAGGTGCTGAACGTGCACGGGCTTTCGAAGCGCTTCGGCGATAAAAAGCTGTTTTCAGACGTATCGTTTCTTTTGCGGAAGCATGAAAAACTGTTTATCATAGGGCCGAACGGCTGCGGCAAAACCACGTTTCTGCGCATTCTCATGAATCAGCTCCGTGCCGACGCGGGCACGGTCGATTACGGCGCGAACGTCCGCCCGGGGTATTTCGAACAGACGCAGTCCGCTCTGCGCTCGGGCAAAACCGTGCTCGCCGAGGTCTACGATAAATTCCCGTCGATGAGCGTTCCGCAGCTTCGGAATATTCTTGCGGCGTTTCTGTTCCGCGGCGACGATATCGAAAAACGGATGGACGAGCTTTCCGGCGGCGAGCGCGCGAAGGTCGCGCTTCTGGAGATCATGCTGCGCGGCTGCAATCTGCTGATTCTCGACGAGCCGACAAACCATTTGGATATCGCCTCGCGCGAGGTGCTTGAAGAGGCGCTGCGCGACTACGAGGGAACGGTTGTCGCCGTCTCCCACGATCGGTATTTCATCAACCGCGTCGCCACGAAGATCCTGTATTTCGACGGCGGGACGATGCGGACGCTCGACGGCAACTACGACGATTATCTCGCGATACGCGACGCCGCTCCCGCGGAAACGAAGGCGCCGGAAAAAGAAAAAAAGAGCGAGTACCTGCAGAAAAAAGAGGCGGAAAAGGCCGAAAAACAGCGCAGGTCCCGTCTTGCTAAAGTGGAAAAAGAGCTTGCGGAAACGGAGGAACGGATCCGGAACGTGGAGACGGAGCTGGCGTCTCCCTCCGTGTCGGCGGACTATCTGCGCGTCGCCGAGCTCACCGAAGCGCTTGCGTCTCTGAACGAGCGACTCGACAGCCTCACCGGGGAGTGGATGGAGCTGGCGGAGTAAATGCGATTTATTGCGGAGCGATAAATCAGAATTTAT
>JAFRTA010000371.1 GCA_017427315.1 Clostridia bacterium | reverse complement strand
CCCGAGTCCCGAGGTGTTGGAATCTACGCAGGATAACGATAAAGAAGCCGCGAGTTATCTCAGTTTTTACCAAGTCGCACAGACTTTAAGTCTGTATCTTGGGTCTCGGGTCTTGAGTCTCGAGTCTGTAAATTCTGATTTGTCGGGCAGAGCCCGACAAATCAGAATTTATAACAAATCTGTAATCAAAACTGTCACCGTATCGTAAGGTTCGTATGGTATCGTAGATACCGAAAGGAGCGAGGAACCATGAAAATTCTCGAAACAAACAACCTTTGCAAGACCTACGGGAAAGGCGATACCCTCGTCAAAGCCCTCGACAACGTCTCGTTCAGCGTGGAGAAGGGCGAGTTCGTCGCGATCATCGGGCCCTCCGGCTCGGGCAAATCGACGCTGCTGCACATCCTCGGCGGCGTGGACAAGGCGACGAGCGGCCGGGTGACGATCGACAATACGGATATTTCTGCGCTCGACGAGACCGCGCTGGCGATCTTCCGCCGCCGGCAGATCGGCCTTGTGTATCAGTTCTATAATCTGATCCCGATCCTTACGGTGGAGGAGAACCTGACGCTTCCGCTGCTGCTCGACGGCAGAACGCCCGACAAAAAGCAGGTCGCGGAGCTGATCGAAAAGTTAGGGCTTTCGAACCGTATCGGGCATCTGCCCTCGGAGCTCTCCGGCGGCCAGCAGCAGCGCGTCTCGATCGGCAGGGCGCTCATCAACCATCCGGCGCTGCTTCTCGCGGACGAACCCACCGGCAACCTTGACAGCGAAAACAGCCGCGAGATCATATCTCTGCTGCGCAAATTCAACCGCGAACTGGAGCAGACGGTCATCATGATCACACACGACGAAAAAACGGCGCTCTCCGCCGACCGCCTGATCGCCATTGAAGACGGCAGGATCGTCCGCGACGAAAGGAGAGCGCAATGAACATCGTTCAAAAACTGACGCTGCGCCATATCCGCACGCATATGAAGCGTTCGGTGCTGACGGCGCTGGCGATCGTGGTTTCCGTCGCCATGGTGACGGCGGTGTTCACGACGCTGTTCTCGTTCCTCATTTACGAACACGAGTCGGCGCTTCTCACCGGCGGCACATGGCACGCCCAGTATCTGTTTGAAAACGCGCCGGATCTCGACGTTTTCAGAAACGACCCGAACGTGAAAACGTATACCCTCGGCAGAAACTGCTTTGATATCGTGGTGAAAAAAGGGAATACGGAACGGCGCGCCGCTGTGGACGCGGCGGACGAGAACACCGTCGGTCTGCGCGCGCTGCGGATCCTCGAAGGCGCGTTCCCGTCTTCTCCCGGCGAGCTGCTGGTCTCGCGCAAATTCCTTGACGATTATTCCCTCGGCTGGAAGGTGGGCGACACGGTCTCCTTCACGGCGAACGCAGCGCCGGGCGAAGAGACCGAGACGCTTGAAACAATGCAATACCGCGTCTGCGGCGTCGCGGATCCCAACGTGACGTATTTCGACTCCCGCGCGGGGATCATCCTTTACGACGATTCCGTGCCGGTGGACGGCGGGACCTACGTGACCGTCGAATTCAGCGAGCTGGACCGCACGGTGTTCGACAAGATCGACGCGCTGACGAAAAAGACCGGCGCGCTCGAGACGAAGAGGAACAGCGACCTGTTTTCGTTCTCCGGCATCTTCCGCGACAGCGGCATGCTGCAGGCGATGGTCGTTTTCGTCTCTATCCTTCTGGCGATCATCGTGATCGCTTCGGTCGCCATGATCTACGACAGCTTCGCGGTCTCCTATCAGGAGCGCGAGCGGTATCTCGGTATGCTCGCCTCGGTGGGCGCGACGAAAAAGCAGAAACGCGCTTCGATCTATTTCGAGGGGCTGATCCTGTCCGCGGTGGCGATCCCGGTCGGGCTCGGCGCGGGATTCCTCGGCATGGAGATCACCTTCCGCAGCATCCAGACGCAGCTTCTTGAGGTGATCACGATGCATTCCGCCGAGGCGTTCCGGGTGCGGTTTTCCCCGTGGATCATCCTCGGCGCGGTGCTGACCGCAGCGTTCACGGTGGGCGTATCCTGCTACATCCCCGCTCGGAAGGCGTCGAAAACGAGTCCGATCGACGCGATCCGCGGGGCGAATACCGTCAAGGTCAAAAAGGCGAAGCGTCTGCGCGTTTCGCGTCTGACAAGAAAGCTTTTCGGTTACGAGGGCGAGCTGGCGGTCAAGAATTTCAAACGCAACGGCCGCCGCAGCCGGAACATCGTGTTCGCGCTGGTGATGAGCGCGGCGCTGTTCCTGACGGTCTCGAATTTCTCAACGCTGCTGGATGCGCTGATGAAGGAGGAGATCGGCGGGCGGCAGGCGGATTTTACCGTGTTCATCAACGCGGTCGATATCGGCAAGGCAGAGCGTATCCTGCGGGACGAGATCGATTCGGATCGGGTATTCGGCTGGCAGGCGACGTATTGCTCCGCCGATATTTCCGACGATCTGACCGCGCAGGCACAGGAGCTGCTTGGGCCGACGGAGGAATACGGGGTGCCGGTCATGCTGTTCGGCCTGGACAACGCGACCTTTGACGCTTACGTAAAACAGCTCGGCGCGGACGCGTCCGCGTTCCACGGCAAGTCGGAACCCCGCGCCGTTCTGTACAATCTCGCGCGGGATACGAGAACGAGAAAGAACAGGGCGATCCCTTGCTTTGAAAACTCCGTCCGCGGAACGAAGCTGCATATCAGAAGGGGGACGGACGACGGCGGGATCGGGGCGGAAGCCGATGTGGAGATCGCGCTTCTGACCGAACGGGAGCCGGAGGATTTCGCATCTTCCGTCGCGCAGCAGGTCATTCCCTCTCTGATCGTTCCGTTTGATACCTTTTTTGAGTTCGAGAGCCGCGAGAACGGCGTCGCGAATTACGGCGTTATTGCGGGGAACTATGAGGAGGTCGAAAGAAAAGCGGAGGAGCTGCTTTACGACGCAGGACTCACCGACGGATATTTCGGCATGTACGACAACGGCGCGTCGCTCAGATCGATGAACGCGACCTTTGACATCATCAAGGTATTCGTTTACGGCTTCATTACGCTGATCACGCTGATCGCGGTCATCAACATCGTCAATTCCGTGGCGAACTCGATGAACGAGCGGCGGCGGGAGTTCGCGATGCTGCGCTCGGTGGGTCTCACCCCCGGCGGCTTCAAAAAGATGGTCTGGGCCGAAAGCCTGCGCTACGGTGCGAAATCGCTTCTGTTCTCACTTCCGCTGGGACTCGCGGTCAATTTCGGTATGTATCTTGCGCTGGATGCGAGCGACGGCATCGGCGTCCGTTTTTCTCCGAATCCGCTGATCTATCTCGCGGCGGCGCTCGGCGTGTTCGCGATCATCGCCGCGTCTCTGCTGTATTCCGCGGATAAGCTGAAGGACGACGGGATCATCGAGAATCTGAAAGAGGATATCTGACCGTATAGAAGAATAAGGACGCCCCTTTTTCGTTGTATGTCGCCGTAAGGCTGAAAAAAACGGAAAAGGGGCGCCGTTTCATATTCGATATTGCGATCCGATGAAGAATGTGTTATAATCGATCCATCCCAAAAACAAAGGATGATTATTATGAAGAAAATACTTGCCGCGCTTCTTACGCTTGTGTTGTTCGTCGGCTGCGTGCCGTTTGCGGTGACCGCCGGGGCTGCCGAAACGCCCCGTTATCTCGTTCTGGGTGATTCCATCGCCGAAGGCTACGGGATCCTGAACGCGGACGAGGCGAGCTACGGCAGGATCGTCGCCGATACGAACGGTTACGAATACGATAATTACGCCCGCGTCGCGACGGACAGCAGCGAGCTGCTCGATCAGCTTGACCGAAGCTACGTCCGCGACCTGATCGCCGAGGCGGATATCATCAGTCTTTCGATCGGCTCGAACGATTATTTCGATCATCCGGACGTGGTCAAGCTGGTGATCAAGGCGCTGTTCGGACTGAACAGGAAACAGATGGACGAGATCGCCGAGGCGTATTATCGGAATCTGTGTGATATCGTCGATACGATATATTCGCTGAATCCCGACGTCACGCTGCTGGTGCAGACCGTTTACTGCGTGTGGTACGGTTTCGCCGGAAACGCCAACAAGGCCTGTTCCGACCGCTGCAACGCCATGATCGAGCGGTATGACGAAGAGCATCCGGGCAGGATCGTGATCTGCGATATCTCTCCCGCCATGAACGGGCATCCGGAGAACCTGGCTGACGACTGCGTCCATCCCAACGCGGCGGGCAATGTCGCGATTGCCCGGATCGTGCTGCGTCAGCTTTACGATCTCGGACTCGGGACCGGTCTTGAGCCCGTCGTCAACGCCGAAGGCGTCGACTGGAATTTCTTCGAGACGTATATGGAGAATAAGCAGATCGCTTCTCTGGTCACAGCGCTCGTGAAGATCGTGACCGGCAACGGCGCGAATCTGCATCGGTGAGTGTGTTCAGGGATGAGCGATGAGGGATGAGAGATGAGAGAACGAAAAAATACTCTCTGCGTCTCGGTTAACTCTCACTTTTATTGTAAAAAACGATGTTTTGATGAGGAATGAGAGACCGTCGACCGAAAGAAAAAAATCTCCGCTCTCCGAACTCCGTTCTCCGCTCTGACCTTACACCTTATTCCAAGAATTACATAGATACAGCCGAATATTACAAAAACGCTCCTTTTCCGGTTTTCCGTGCTATACTGGCGTCGGGAATCGGGAAAGGAGCGTTTTGTTATGGATAAAACCTTATTTATTTATGTGCGGATCGTAACGGTCCTGTCGACGTTGTTTTTTGCGCTGCTCTGTATTCCGTATATCTGCGCCGTTCTGAGCATCCCGTTTGAGACGATACCCGCGATCGGCAATGCGGTCCTGCTGTGCGCGGCCGTTCCCGCGATCGTTTCGGGCTTCGCCGCGCTGATCTGTTTCGCGCAGGAGCTGCCGTTTTTCGACCGGCTGCTTTCCGTCCTCGCGCCTGCGGTGCTGACGGCGGAAGCGCTTACGATGTTTCATTTCGTATGGCATACGGAGATTAGCTTCCAGGTCCTGCTCGGCCCCGCGTGCTGCGTTGCGGGATTCGCCTGCGCCTTGATCTTTGCGGTCGATACTGTGACAGCGCTGAAAAAGATGAAATATGAAAAAGAGGAGGAATCCGTATGAAAAAAGTGTCGTTTATCGTCCTTCGCGCGTTTACCGTGCTTTCAACGATCTTCTGGGCTGCGTGCTGCATTCCCCTGGTCGGCTTCTGCGTCGGCATGTTCTGCGACGACTGTCTCGGCATGAGAACGTGGCAGTTCGTTCTTCTGATCGCCGCCGCGCCGGTCGTCGGTCTGCTGACCGCGGCGCTGTTCGGCAAAACGCTGCCGCGGCTCGACCTTATTCTTTCAACGCTGCTGCCGCCCGCCTTCGTCGGAGCGATGTACGGGACCGTGAATATGGCGCAATGGAGCGGATTTGCGCTCGCGACGGTCTGTTCCTATGCTTCCGGCGCGCTTTGTCTTGCCGCCGGGATCGCCGCGGCGGTGTATTTCGTGCGCAACGGGAGAAAAAACGGGGCCGTATCGCGTTAAGGCAAAACCGCACGGTTCGCGCCCCCGTATCTGTGCAGGGTCATCTGAAAGGAAAAGCGGTTTTTCTCTTGTCTTTTTCTTTCCGCGGTGATACAATATCCATGCAGTATTTTAATTCGCAAAAGGAGAAAGACCATGAAACGCTTTCTGATCCCCGAGAGCGGGAAATTCTATAAGGCAAATCTGCACAGTCATTCCACGGTATCCGACGGGACGCTGAGCCCTGCGCAGATGAAAGAACTGTACAGACAGCACGGCTATTCCGTGCTCGCGTGTACCGACCACGAACTAATGGTGCCGCATCACGACCTGACGGATGAGGATTTTGTGATGATCACCGGCTTTGAGCTGGG
>JAFRTA010000370.1 GCA_017427315.1 Clostridia bacterium | reverse complement strand
TCGCCGCCGAGAAGCTTATCCGTTACGGCGACGATCGCAAACGCAGCGAGCGTGCCGATGATGAAGAGCATGCCGCCCATCGTGGGCGTACCCTGCTTGTTTTTGTGCCATTTCGGTCCGATATCGAGAATCGTCTGCCCGAATTTGAGCTTATGCAGCCACGGAATAATCACGTAGCCGAGCAGAAATGAAGCGAGGAACGCCGCCAGCGCGCCGGCTCCGAGAGCAAGATACAGATTCATCGTCAAGACCCCTTTTATTATTCCCGGGCGGTGCGCCCGTCGTTTGAATATCCATTTACAGTTCGCCGAATATCTCCCCGATGATATTCTCCATATGCATACCGCGGCTGCCCTTGACGAGCACCGTATCGCCGTCGGCAAGAATCTCTTTGACCGCCTGCGCAAGCGCCGACGCGTCGTCGAACGTTTGCGACGGAACGCCGCGCATTTCCGCAATCGCCGCGGTATTGCGGGACAGTCTGCCGTAAGCGAACAGCAAATCCGCACGGTTTTTACAGAAGGCGCCGACGTCCTTGTGCATATCCTCGGCAAACGAGCCGAGCTCGAGCATATCGCCGAGCACGGCGATGCGTCTGCCTTTGCAGTCCGCCAGCACCTCAAGCGCAGCCTTCGTCGAGGTCGGCGAAGCGTTGTAACAATCGTCGATCAGCGTTACGCCGCCGTAACGGACCGTGCGCTGCCTTCTGCCCGTAGGCTCGTATTCCGCAAGCGCCGCGGCGGCCTGCTGCAGAGAAACGCCGTGATAATACCCGACGGCAGCGGCGGCGAGCGCGTTGCCGACGTTGTGGAGCCCCGGGGAATTGAGCCGCACGGGGACCTCTTCACCGTGGGCGCACAGCAGAAAGCTGCTGCCCTGCAGGTCCGTTCTTACGTCGCGGGCGGTAAACTCCGCGTCCGATTCAAGCCCGTAGCGGATCACCTCGAAATCCGGAAGCTCCAGCGCGCCGAGCAAATCGTTATCTGCGTTCAGGAACACGCGCGAACCCTTTTCCAGACCTTCGAGGATCTCCAGCTTCGCCTTGAGGATATTTTCGCGCGAGCCGAGATTTTCGATATGGTTGACGCCGACGTTCGTGATCAGCGCCGCGGTCGGCCGGCAGATCGACGTGAGCAGCGACAGCTCCCCCGCGTGATTCATGCCCATCTCGATCACCGCCGCCTGCGTTTCGTCGCCGAGGCGCAGCAGCGTCAGAGGCATGCCGATATGATTGTTGAGGTTCCCCTCGGTTTTCAGCGTACGAAAGATACGGGACAAAACGACGGCGATCATTTCCTTCGTCGTCGTTTTGCCCACGCTCCCGGTCAACGCAATTACCGGGATATCGAATCTCGCGCGGTGCCACGCGGCAAGGTCGCAAAGGGCCTTGCCGGTGTCTTTTACGATCACGGCGGGCAGCGAGGTAACGATTTGTCTGCCGATCATCACGGCCGCCGTCTCGCCTTCCTCTAACGAGCGCACAAACTCGTGACCGTCAAACCGCTCGCCCGTGAGCGCCGTAAACAATCCTCCCGGCACGGGGTTTCTCGAATCGGTGAAAACGCCGCTTACCTGAACGTTTTCACCCTTTACCGTACCGCCGACGGCCTCTGCCGCCTGAACCAAGTCGAATGCCTTCACTGTGTATCACCGCGCGTAAGATTATCAAAGTTGAAAAAACGTGTTTTATACCGTGCCGCCGAGAATGCCGCGAACGATTTCCCGCTCGTCGTAATGGATCTTGCCGCTCGCGAGGATCTGATAGGTTTCGTGCCCTTTCCCCGCGAGGACCACCGTGTCGCCCGCCTGCGCCTCGTTCAGCGCGGCGCGGATCGACTCCGTGCGGTCGGGATCGATGTGCACCGGAACGGCCGAATCGCTCAGCCCCGCGAGAATGTCGGCGATGATCGCGTTCGGGTCCTCCGTTCTCGGGTTATCCGAGGTCACGAACAGCTTATCGGAAAGCTCCGCCGCCGTTTTCGCCATTTTGGGGCGTTTGCTCTTATCCCTGTCGCCGCCGCAGCCGAAAACGGTCAAAATCCTTCCCTTCGTGATCGGGCGCACTGCGGTCAGAATGTTTTTCAGTCCGTCCGGCGTGTGCGCGTAGTCGATGATGACCGCGTAGGGCGTATCGGTGGGCACGACCTCGATTCTGCCCTTGACGCCGCGGACCTTGCCGATGGCGCCGATCACCGCGTCGCGGTCAAAGTCCAGCTCCAGAAGCGCCGCAATCGCGGCAAGAGAGTTGTAAACGGAAAACCCGCCGGGGATCCCCACGTTCACGTGTGCGTTCTCGTTTTTATACAACAGGTCGTATTCCACCCGCGTCTGCAGCATTTTGATGCAGGTTGCGGTATAATCGGCGGGATCGCGGACGGAGTATGTGACCACCTCGCCAGCGCAGCTGTCCGCCATCAGCTTCCAATAGGGATCGTCGAGATTCAGCACCGCTTTTTTCGTCTGCGTGAAAAGCTGCGCCTTTGCCGCAGCGTAAGCGCCGAAGGTGCCGTGATAATCGAGATGATCCTGCGTCAGGTTTGAAAAAACGGAAATATCGAATTCGCAGCCCGCGACGCGGCCCTGCGCCAGCGCCTGGGAGGAGACCTCCATCACGCAGTATTCGCAGCCTGCCTCCGCCATGCGGAAGAACAGATCGTTCAGCGCGAAGCTCTCCGGCGTCGTGAGCGCCGACGGCTCTTCCCGGTCGCCTATCACGTTTTTGACCGTGCCGATGAGCCCCGCCTTGACGCCGAGCGCGTCGAGCGCTTCCTTGATCAGGAACGAGGTCGTCGTTTTCCCGTTCGTTCCGGTCACGGCAATCAGGCGCAGCCGCCTCGACGGATGGCCGAAATACGCCGAGCACATCAGCGCGAACGCCGTTCGCGAATCCTCGACGATCAGCTCGTTTTCGCACCCGACGCTGTGCTCGCAGACGATCGCCGCGGCGCCCGCCGCTTCGGCTTCTTTCGCCGCGTCGTGTCCGTCGAACCGTTTGCCGCGGATACAGACGAATACGCAGCCCGGAACGACCTTGCGGGAATCGTCCGTAATGAACGTGACCGGTACGTTCCGGAAATCGTTTTTGACCCGGAAATCCCCCGTTAATCCGATTAGATCCATATCATACACCTGCCGTACAGAATTCAGTTGCTGTCGCCGTAAAGGTCGCCGACGCCCCGGTCGCTGCGGAACGAGACCGTGATCGAACTGCCCGCCGTGACGAGCATTCCGGCTTCGACACTTTGATAATACGCTCTCGAAGCGCGGTCGTTGGTATTGCCGCTGACGCGGATATTCAGGCCGATCTCCGAGGCGGTCTCGCGCACTTCATCAATTGAGCTCCCGCGGAAATCCGGCACCTCGACCGTCGTATCCTCGTAATTATACTCCGTATACAGAATGATCACGCCGCCGTTGGTGATCTGGCTGCCCGCATAGGGCGTCTGGTTCAGCACCGTTTCGCCGTCGCCGCGGATTTTGACCGTATAGCCTTCCCCGCGAAGCTGTTTTGCCGCCTCGGAAGCGTTCTGCCCGGCGACGTCGGGGCAGGCCTTGGTCATATAATCGACTTCGCTCTCGTTGAAGGAGGCTTCGATGTTCATATTCGGCAGGATTTCGCCGAGCACCTGCCCCGCGATCGGCGCCGCGACATTGCCGCCGCCGTGGTTCCCGTCCGGATCGGGCTTATAAACGACCACGATGATCGAGATCTGCGGATCGTCCGCCGGCGCGTAACCGACGAAAGACGCGACGTACTGGTCGTCCTTCTGCTGCAGGTTCGAGGTTCCGGTCTTGCCGCAGACGCGGTATCCCGCGACGTAAGCGTTCTTTCCGCCGCCGTCCTTATCGCCGACGACGCGTTCGAGCATCGCGTTCATGCGCTTTGAGGTCTGCTCGGAGATGACCTGACGGCGCTGCGTCGGCTGCGTCACGCTGACCACGTTGCCCTCGCCGTCAAGCTGTTTCGCCACGATATACGGCTGCATGAGCTTGCCGCCGTTCGCGATCGCGGAGATCGCGGTGAGCATCTGCAGCGCCGTGACGGCGAAGCCCTGGCCGAAAGAACTCGAGGCGAGCTCCGTGATGCCGAAATTCGAAAACGTGTGGTACGTAACGCCCGCTTTCGGCTTTCCCTCGCCGGGCAGGTCGACGCCCGTCTGTTCCGTAAAGCCGAACGCTTCAAAATATTTATAATATTCTTTTGCGCCGAGCGTTTTCGCCACGGTGATCGCGAAGGGGTTGCACGAGTTTTTCAGCAGATCGACCAGCGCCTCTTTGCCGTGGGAATTGGGGTAGACGTGACAGCGGTACGGCGTGTCGGCGACCTGGATCGAACCGACGCAGGTAAACGTCGTATTTTCGTTCACGACGCCTTCCTCGAGCGCGGACGCCACCGTGATGCTCTTGGCGACGGAGCCGGGGTCGTAGAAATCCGTGATTGCGCGGTTGCGCCACCGGTTGTTGCGGGCTGCGACGCGCGCGTTATACATTTTTTCGTCCTCGGTCAGCGCGTTGTACTGCTGTTTTTTCAGGTCGGATGCGTCTTCCGCCAGCGCCTCGTCGCGCTGCTGCTCATACTGCACAAGGACTTCCGCGTCGTCGACCGCAAACGGGTCGTTCGAATCGTAATCCGGCAGGCTCACCATGCCGAGGATCGCGCCGGTTTTGACCTCCATCACGATGCCGTAGGCTGCTTCCGCTTTATAAGCGGTCATCGCCTCGCGCAGCGAATTATCCAGCGCGTACTGCACCGTGTCGTCCATCGTCAGTACGAGATTCAGGCCCTCCTGCCCCTCGTAGACGGTGGAGTATGCGCCGGCGAGTTGGTTCTGTTTCCCGTCTGCGGCGCTGACGATTCTGCCGTCTACGCCGCGCAGCACGTCGTCGTACTTCGCCTCGAGTCCCGCAAGGCCCTGATCGTCCGTACCGGTAAAGCCCAGCACGTTCGAGGCGACGGTCGAGGTGGAATAAAACCGTTTGACCGACATTTCGACGCCGATAACGTTGATATACCCGAGATGCTTTTCACGGAGCTTTTTATCGATCAGGTTCCCGTTCGCGTCGTAATCGCGGAAGGATTCCCTGCGGTAATAATCGACCTTTTCCATCAGCTCGCGGTCGATATTCGCGGCGACCACGACATGCGCCTTGCCGGACGCCATCGCCTCGTATACGCTTTCGGGCGTGATGCCGAGCATCTGCGAAAGGCCCGCGGCGATTTCCTGCCGCATGCGTTCGAATTTCGCGACCGTTTCGGGCTTCGGATTTTCGTTGTTCGGGTCCGGATACGCTCCCTTGCTGTTGATGTAGACGTTCCACAGCGCGATGCTGTTGGCGAGGATATTCATGTTTCTGTCGTAGACCGTGCCCCGCAGAGAGGAATACGACGTATCGTAAAGCTGATTTTTTTCCGCATACTGCCGCAGCTCTTCGCCCTTTGCGATCGACAGAAAACCGGTCGCGCAGATGTCGACGAAAATGCCGCATACCAGCAGCAGCGCGACGAGGATCATGCCGCGGTCGATATTATGCTTGAGATCGTAGATAAACGAGTTTTTTCTTTTCATCGCTGCGCCCCTTCTGTCCTGCCGACGCGCTGCCGGGATCCCGCTCCGCGGCGTCGGCCCCGCCTTGCGGCACGGCGGGCTCTCCCCATGTTATTACTGTCTTTTCAAGCCGCCAAAAGGGTGAAACGCAGTTTCACCCTTTTTCGGACGCGCGATTTTCGCGGCGCTCCGTTTAGAATTATATGCCGTATCCGATGCGCTTATGCGGTCCCGTCAGCCTTCCGCGCTCGGTGTTTCGACGGAGATCGGCAGCACGATATACGAACCGTCCGCAGCCTGTACCGGGACCGGGTCCGCTTCGGGCGCTTCGCCGAACGCCTCCGGAAGCTGCTCTATCTGCGGGCTCTTCGCCGCGCTGCCGGGAGCCGCGGAGATACGGTCGCCGGAGAGCGTGATGCTGACGGTATTGAAAACCGTCGATTTGACCATGTGCAGCGTATTCTCCGCATAGGCCTCGACTTCACGTTTTGAGAACATCAGCTCGATCTGCGTCTTGAGCGCCTCGTTCTCCTGACGGCACTGCTCGGTTTCCTCACGCACTTTCGCGATCCGGTTGGCCACGCTGTTGTAATTCGCCGAAAGCCCCAGAAGGATGCTCGCCATCGCAAGAATCGTCACCAGCGCACCCGCGCCGAACAGATATAAATCTCTTTTGAAATTCCGCTTTGCGGATTCTTTCCGAAGCCATTCGGCCGGGCTTGCCGTGCGCGCCCGTCTGTGCGGCGCGGCAGGCGTCTTTCTCTGCGGCGCGGGCGTTTTTCTCGCCGGCTCCGTTTCAATCGGCTGGATCTGCGGCGCCGCCGCGGCTGTGCCCCGGACCTCATAAGTGCGCACGCCTGCGCCGCTGTTCACGCGCGGATCGGTAAAAACGCTGCGCGCCGCGCCCGTGTAAAGCCTGCCGTCGCCCGCGTGATAGCGGATCGTCTGCCGTTCGCCGCGACGCGCGCTGTTTCTGTTTTCCGCCATGTTTTCACTTCCCATCTTTCATAATCCCCGAAAACGATTTTCCGCGGCCGTCGGTTCAATCGTCGTATACGCTCATTCTGATTTTTTCCGCCGCGCGAAGCCGCGCGCTGCGCGCCCTGTTATTCGTTTCCAGCTCCGCTTCGTCGGGCACGACAGAACGGAAAACGAGCCTTGCTCTCGGCTTTTTGCCGCAGGTGCAGATCGGCGCCGAGGGGTCGCAGTCGCAGCCCCTGCAGAATTCCGTCATGCAGTGCTTCGTGACCTTGTCCTCAAGGGAGTGAAAGGTGATGATCGCGAGCCTGCCGGAAACGGCGAGACAGTCGAACATTACATTCACGCTTTCCTCCAGCGTGTCGAGCTCGTGATTGAGCGCGATACGGATCGCCTGAAAGGTTTTTCTCGCGGGCTGACCGGCGCGCCTTGCGGCGGCGGGTACGGCGCTCTTGACGATTTCGGAGAGCTCAAAGGTCGTTTCGACCGGTTTTTTCTCCCGTGCGCGTATGATTGCGCGCGCGATAGATTTTGAATAGCGCTCCTCTCCGTATTGAAAGAGGATACGCGTAAGAGTTCTTTCATCGATTTCCGCCAGCATCTGCGCCGCCGTGATCCCGGAGCCGGGATCCATGCGCATATCAAGCGGCGCGTCGTAACGGTAGGAAAAACCGCGCGCGGGGTCGTCGAGCTGATGCGAGCTTACGCCGAGATCGGCGACGACGCCGTCCACAAGCCCGATCCCGAGAGAATCGAGCACCGAACGCAGCGCGCCGAACTCGCTGTGCACGACGGCGACGCGCGGGTCGCCGCCGAACCGTGCGCGCAGCACCGCGACGGCGTCCGGATCGCGGTCAAGCACGACCAATCTGCCGCGCTCGCCGAGCCGCGACAGGATCTCGGCGCTGTGGCCTCCCCCGCCGCCGGTGCAATCCGCGTATATCCCGTTTTCCCGCACGTTCAGCGCGTCGACGGTCTGCTGCAGAAGCACCGTCAGATGATATTCAGACATCGGTGGTCTCCTCTGTCACAATCGGTTAATCGGGGGCGATCACCAGTTGACGTCCTCGGGATACTGGATCTCGTCGAAAACGTCGTTCTCGCCCGTCGACGGATTTGCGGGCCCGAGATACCAGCGATCCTTCGCCCATATCTCGATACGGTTGCCGCTGCCGTTCACGACGATTTCTTTTTCAATCCCGACGCGTTTCATCAGGATCGGCGGAAGCGTCACGCGGCCCTGCCTGTCGACGTTTGCGTCGGTCGCGCCGATATAAAACTGACGCTGTCTGGCGCGCTCCGCCATATTATGCGCACGATCCGCAATCTGATCCGTCACGCGCCGCCACTGTTCCGGCGTGTAAACGAAGATACAGCCCTCCGGCGCGGAGCAAAGATAACAGGTCGGGCCGAGATTTTCCCGCCATTTAACGGGGATAATGATGCGGTTTTTTTCATCGGTCTTCTGTTCGCTCGTGCCGATAAACTGTCCGTTTATCATGTTTTCATTCGTCTCGATTCCCAAAACCGCGTCACCTCCTCGCCTTTCGGAATTTCGATTTCAGACTTAAAATTATAATTTATCCGGCAAAATGCCGTTTCGATTTTCTGCCGTTTTGCCGATTTTTGATAAAATCAAACCACTTACAGTCCCGAAAGTCCCCTTTGGCCCCCCACTTCACTCCCCGGCAAAACAAAAAAAAATCCGAAAACCGCCCTTCCGTTTTTTTCAAAACCCCATCGTGTGACGGGTTCGGAGCCCGGACGATAAAAAGGCTGCCGAAGTCGATCGGAATATCGGATTATTTATCCGCGCCGCAGGCCGCTCTGCCAGAGCTCGCCGGAGAACACGGACCAACGCGTCAGCTCCGCCCTGCAGGCGTCGCGGTCGTTTGCGGACCGAAACAAACCGAAGATCGCGGAACCGCTGCCGGTCATCAGCGCAAGCTCGCTGCCGAATGAACGCATCACGGATTTGATTTCCGCTCTGCCCGCCACCTCGACGGTCTGCTCGAACACGTTTGCACACCCGGCGAAGAAGGTTTTGAGATCGCCGCGCAGATACGCGTGCAGGAGCCATGAGGTCGCGGGATGCCGAATATGATCGCAGGCGTCGAACGCCGCGTAAGCCTCTTTGGTGGAAACGTGCGCGTCCGGCTTCACGATCAGGACCGAATACCCGGAAAGCGGGGGAAGCGGCGTCAGCAGGTCGCCGATATTTTGCGCGAGCATCGTGCCGCCGACAATACAGAAAGGCACGTCCGCGCCGACGCGCGCGCCGATTTCGCAGAGCTGCCGTTCGGAAAGACCGGTGCGGTACATTTCGTCAAGCCCGGAAATGACCGCAGCCGCGTCCGCGCTGCCGCCGGCAAGACCGGCGCCTGACGGGATGCGCTTTACGATTTCGATTCCGACGCCGACGTTCACGCCCGTATACTCCGCAAACCGGAGCGCAGCTTTATACGCCGTATTGGACGCGTCGCAGGGAATCTCCGCGGCAGAACCGGGATGCTCCTTCAGCGGCCCGTCAAGCGAGCTGCGCAGGGATATGCCCTCGGCGGGGACGAGCGTCACCGTATCGTATACGCCGACCGACTGCATCACGGTGTGAATCTCATGATATCCGTCCGGAAAAACGCCGTTCAAATCAAGCGAAAGATTCAGCTTTGCGGCTGCTTCTCTGATTACGGACATATCATTCGATTCCTCCGCATACTGATAATCGTATTTTATATTATACAAGGTACTTTCCGATATTTCAAGCAATTCGCAAGAATTTACCGAAAAAATCACATACAAAATTCCGCAATTTTCTTGTGTATATTGCACAATACGCAGACCGGTTCCGCCGACGCGCGAAAAGACTGCCGAAAGCTGCCGAAAAATATTTCGGATAACTCTTGAAAAATCATCACGGTTCTATATAATGTAAATATATTAAACCTATTTAATATTCCACGGAGATGATTCCCCATGCGCGACTGCATGCTCGTTGACACCCATCTGCATTCCGACAACTCCCCCGACGGACACCATTCCGCCATGTTCATCTGCGAATCCGCCGTCGCGATGAACCTGAAGGCGATCAGCATCACCGACCACTGCGAGATCGACGTTTTTTATCAGGACCACTACGACCGCTCCACGGTGCAGTCGTATTTCGAGATCCTGAAGGCGCGCGAGGCTTACCGCGGCAAGCTCGTCGTGCTGCGCGGCATCGAGCTGGGCGAACCCGTCTACAATACGGCGCTGACGGAAAAGCTGCTGTCGAAGCTCGAATACGATATCGTGATCGGTTCGCTGCACAATCTGCGCGGTCTGCAGGATTTCTATTATATGGAAAGCTTCACCGAGGAGGATACGAAACGTTATCTCACGGAATACTACGACGAACTGATCAAAATGGCGGAATGGGGAAAATTCGACACGATGGCGCATATCACCTATCCCCAGCGGTATTTCTTCCGGCGCAGCGGCATCAGCGTGGACATGGACGACTATAAAAAACAGACGGACGAGCTGTTTGCGCTGCTTGCGGAAAAGGAGATCGCGCTCGAGATCAACACCGGCGGTCTGCGGCAGCCGCTGAACAAGCTCTCCCCCGAGGCGGACCTTGTCAAACGCTTCCGCGAGCTGGGCGGCAAATACGTCACCTTCGGGTCCGACGCGCACTACGTCGAAGACCTCGCAAAGGATTTCGACAAGGCCGCCGAAGCGGCGAGATACGCCGGTTTCCGAAGCTGCGTTTTCTTCCAGAACCGCAGTCCGATGGAAATCCCGCTGTGAGCTTTTCCGCGCCGGAGCGAAAACGCAAGACAACGAAATGAATAATTCGCCTCTGCTTTACATAAAAGTATGGCAGAGGTGTTTTTCATGAAGATCCAATGGAAAAAGCTGATCATCTGTCTTATCGTCCCGCTCGCGGTCGGCGGGCTCTCGGCGCTGCTGACGGGAAACGCGATGCAGAGCTTCAACAACGTCGCAAAACCGCCGCTTTCCCCGCCGGGCTGGCTGTTCCCCGTTGTATGGACGGTCCTTTATTTGCTGATGGGATACGCGTCCTATCTCGTCGTCCGGGAGCAAAAGCCGACCGACACGTCGCTCGCGGTCTACGGGCTGCAGCTGTTTTTCAATTTCTGCTGGTCGATCATATTCTTCCGGTTTGAAAGCTATCTTTTCGCGTTTGTCTGGCTCGTTCTGCTGTGGCTGCTGATCCTTGCGGCGATCCTGCTGTTCCGCAGAACGTCGAAAACCGCCGCGTATCTTCTGATCCCGTATCTTCTCTGGGTCAGCTTCGCCGGATACCTGAATTTCGGAATAT
>JAFRTA010000369.1 GCA_017427315.1 Clostridia bacterium | reverse complement strand
TGTCGAGGTCTTCGACCTCGACAAATCAGTATTTCAGTGAACAGAAAAATGTGAAATGTGAAAAGTAATTACATCTCACATCTCACATTTCACATCTCACGGGAATTCTGCTTTGCGGGCTGCGCAGCAGCCCGACAAATCAGAATTTGTCGCCCGGCGGGCGACCTTTTTTCTTTCCGGATGGATTATACTGTGGTCGCAAGGTCCGGACGGGACCAAAAAAAGAAAAGGAGATATGAAAAATGGAAACCAACGAGAGAAAAAACAACACGACGGAGCTGGTGTTCATCCTTGACCGCAGCGGGTCCATGGGCGGGCTCGAGAGCGACACCGTCGGCGGCTTCAACGCGATGCTCCGCCAGCAGAAGGAGCAGGAGGGCGAGGTCTTCGTCTCCACGGTGCTCTTCGACAACGTATCCGAGGTGCTGCACGACCGCCTTCCTCTTGAAAAGGTCGAGCCGCTGACGGAGAAAGATTATTATGTCCGCGGCTGTACCGCGCTGATCGACGCGATCGGCGGCGCGATCAAACACATCTCGACGATCCACAAATACGCCCGTCCCGAGGACGTGCCCGCGCACACGATGTTCGTTATCACGACCGACGGATACGAGAACGCAAGCCATCGGTTTTCGAGCGACGAGGTCAAAAGAATGATCGAAGAGAAAAAAGAAAAATGCGGCTGGGAGTTCCTGTTCATCGGCGCGAATATCGACGCGGTCGAGACCGCGAAGCAGTTCGGTATCGGCAAAGAAAGAGCCGTGAATTATCACGCGGACAGCAAAGGGACCGGCGTGGTATACGCCGCCGTTTCCAAAGCGGCGAGCCGTCTGCGTTCGAACGCGCCGCTTGCGGAGGACTGCCTTGAGCCGATCGGCGCGGATTTTAAAAGCAGAGAAAAGGAAAAGAGATAAGCATTCGAAAAAAACCGATAAACACACAAAGGATCCCGGCGCTCCGCTGCCGGGACCTTTTTTGATAAATATGAATATTTACGGTTAAATGTAACGCCAAAAGGCTCAAATATGACAAACAGGTACCGTTTGTCTTCGGAAAACCGTATTATTCTATCGTATCATTCCACGGGGCATTCTCCCCCGCGACGCCCGCGCCCTTTGCCTTCGGCAGCTTCCAGTGAAAACGCGCGGCGAGGAAACGCAGCACGGTCACGACCGCAGCGCCGCCGACGACCGCCTCCGTCTGCCCGACGAGATACCAGAGCGCGATGCACACGCCCGCGCCGATCAGCGAAGCCGTCGCGTAGAAGTGCTTTATAAATACATAAGGCCGCTGCGCGCACATCACGTCGCGCAGAACGCCGCCGCCCGTGCCCGTGACGACGCCGACAAACAGCAGCAGGAAAACATTGTCCGCATGACCGCTGTTAAACGCTGCGCGAACGCCGGCGACCGTGAACACGGCAAGCCCGATCGTATCCATAATGAGATACGTTACATCGTATATTTTTTTCTTTTTGAAAAACAGCCGACGCACCGCGGGCAGAAACGTCACCAGCGATACGCCGAGCGCGACGAGGGCATAAATCGGATCGCGGAACGTCGCCGGGGGCGTGACGCCGAGGATCAGGTCGCGGATCACCCCGCCGCCGACGGCGGTCACGGTGCCGAGCATCAGCACGCCGAACAGATCCATCTCGCGCGAGACGGCGGTCAGCGCGCCGGACACCGAGAACGCGGCGACGCCGAGCAGTTCGACAACGAGAACGAGCGCATCAGACATAAACATCCGTCCTTTTTTCTGCGTATGATAAAAGTATATTACATTCCGCCGCGTTTGTAAAGATTAACAATCGGTTAATCTCTTGAAATAGGTATTGTAAAATCAAAAAAACATGTTATAATGGTATCTATATTATTATGTAAACTTATAGGCCGAAAACGCGGAAGGCGTTTTTGCCGCAAAAGAATCGCTCGCAGCCCCTTCGGGCGCGGGAAAGGATAAGAATCAACATATGACATCATTCAGGAAACGGCGTATCGGCGCATCGATCTTTTTATCGTTGATCACGCTCGGGATCTATGCGGTCTTTTGGGAATACAGCCTCATCAGGGATATCAAGGCGCTCACGGGCGACAAGTCCGGCTGCGCCAAAGAGCTTCTTCTGTTCATCTTCGTTCCGTTCTACGCGTGTTACTGGTTCCGTTCGCGCGGAAAGCTGCTTCATGACGAACTCACGCGGCGCGAACGATACGTCGCGAGCAGCGGTCCCGTGCTTCTGTTCCTGACGTTCATCGGCTTCGGTCTTGCCGCGATGGCGATCATGCAGAGCGACTTCAACGCGCTCGCCGCGCCGGACGCGCAGAAAAAGGGCATCGGGCTCGTCCGCTACATTTCCCCCTACGCGGGATGGGCGGTCGGCTCGATCTTCCTCGTTCTTCTGACCACGGGGATGCAGATGATCAACCCGATCCTGACGAAATACATGATCCAGAACGGCATCCAGAAAGCGGATACCGACGAGATCCTGCATATCGGCGTTATCATGATCGCAGTCGCGGTCGGCGGCGGCCTGATCTCGGTATTCAACACGTTTATCACCTCGAAAGCCGCCTCCGGCTACTCCAAGGAGCTGCGCAAAATCGTTTTCCGAAAGGCGCAGTCCCTCTCGCAGAGCAATATCAACAAGATCACCGTCGCCTCGCTGATCACGAGGACCTCCAACGATATCCTGACCGTGCAGCAGATGGTGCTCACCGTGATGCAGCAGATCATCGCCGTGCCGATCCTGTTCATCGGCGGCATGATCCTTGCGGTCAGAGAGAGCCGCGACCTGTCGCGCATCATTCTGATCGCGATCCCGATCATCGCGGCGATCTTCGGCGTGCTGATCGTTTTGTTCATGCCGATGTTCAAGAAGCAGCAAAAGCTCGTCGACCGGCTCAATCAGGTCATCCGCGAAAAGATCGGCGGCGTGCGCGTGATCCGCGCGTTCAACCGCAACGAATATGAGGAACAGCGTTTCCGCACGACGAACTTCGAACTGACGTCGATCGCGCTGAAGATCCAGCGTATCTTCGCGTTTATGCTGCCCGTCGCCATTCTTCTGGCGTTCGCGCTGGTGGGATATCTGATGTTCTACACCGGTTCGCACGCCGCGAAGCTCGATCCCACGATCGCCGAGCAGCGTCTCGAGCTCGAGGGAACGATCGCCTCGCTGACGGCGTTCGTCAACTATTTCGTGATCGTAATCGGCGCCGTCGTCATGGCCGCCGCCGTGATCGCGGTCATTCCGCGCGCCTCGATCTCGTCGAAGCGTATCCTTGAGGTGCTCAATATGACGCCCGACATCAACGAACCGGAGCAGAGCGTGCCGCAGGATCCCGCGAAGCAAGGCTGGGTCGAATTCCGCGACGTCAGCTTCACCTATCCCGACGAGCTCGAGAAGAAAAACGCCGACAAGCCCAAGGGCAAGCTGCGGGCGATGTGGAAGGAATCCGTCGCGAAGGTCAACGAAGAGAGCAAGGCGAAGGCGCAGAAAAAAGCGAACGAACAGGACGCCGAAAAGAAGCCGGACCGCCCGCTGACGGAATTTGAAAAAGAAGAAAAAGAACAGGTCTCGCTGAAACATATTTCATTCGTATCCAAGCCCGGCGAGGTCACGGCGATCCTCGGCGGCACGGGCAGCGGAAAATCGACGCTCGTGAGCCTGATCCCGCGGCTGTTCGACGTGACCGAGGGCGAGATCCTCGTGGGCGGCGTGAATGTGAAGGAGCAGTCGATGGAGGATCTGAACGCCTCGATCGCGCATATCCCGCAGAAGGCGTTCCTGTTCAGCGGTACGATCGCCGACAATCTGCGGTTCGGCAAGCCCGACGCGACGCAGGAGGAGATCGACCGCGCGCTTTCGATCGCGCAGGCGAAGATCTTCGTCGAACAGATGCCCGACGGCGTCGAAAGCCCGATCTCGCAGGGCGGAACCAATGTCTCCGGCGGACAGCGACAGCGTCTGGCGATCGCCCGCGCGGTGATCAAGAACGCGGATATCTGCATTTTCGACGACAGCTTTTCCGCCCTCGACCTCGCGACGGACGCGAAACTGCGCGCCGCGATCAAAGCGGAAATGTCTGACACGAACATCATAATCGTGGCGCAGCGCATCGGCACGATCCTTGACGCCGACCGCATCATTGTTCTCGACAAAGGCGCGGTCGTCGGCATGGGCAGACATCAGGAGCTGATGGAGACCTGCGATATCTATCGGGAAATGGTCGCGTCCCAGCTCACTCCGGAGGAGGTGGAAGCGTCGTTATGAGAAAGAAATCCATGAAACCGAACTCCGCTCCCGCCCCGCAGGAAAGCAAATACGCGGCATACAGAAAACAGGAAGACACTTCCCAGAAGCCGCAGAATTTCAAGGGCACGCTGCGCCGTCTGATCGAAATGCTCAAGCCGTATAAGATCCCGGTCATCACGGTGTTTGTCGTGGCGTCCACTGCGACGATCCTGAACGTGTTCACGCCGGACATCATGGGCGATATCATCGACGCGTTCACCACGCAGCTCAACAACCGGCTCGACGGGCTCGAGATGGACTTCACCGAAACCATCCGGCTCACGCTGAAGATCGTCTATTTCTACTTCGGCTTTACGATCTGCGAATTCATTCAGACCTATCTGATGGCGGGCGTATCGCAGCGGCTGGTCTGCGATATCCGCGAAAAGGTCAATATCAAGCTCTCGCATATCCCGCTGCGCTATTTCGACAAGAGCACCAAGGGCGAGATCATCTCGAAGATCGTCAACGACTGTGACAACCTGAGCTCGACGCTGCAGAGCAACATCACCACCGTCGTCACCTCGGCGCTGCAGGTGATCGGCGTGGCGATCATGATGTTCATTTCCTCGTGGCAGCTCGCGCTGATCTCGATGATCCTCGTTCCCGTCAGCGCGTTCTTCGCCCGCGTCATCTCCAAACGCTCGAAGATCCTGTTCCGCAAGTTCTGGGATAAGACGGGCGATCTGAACGGCCATATCGAAGAGATGTACACCGGGCACAATATCGTACGCATCTTTAACCACCAGAAGAAGGCGACCGCGGAATTCGACGAGATCACCGACGAGCTGATGGACGTCTCGGTCAAGGCGAATTTCGTTTCCGGTCTGCTCAAGCCGATCCTCTCGATTTTCTGGAACCTGACCTACGTTTTGGTCTGCTTCACCGGCGCGATGCTCGTGCTCAACATGCCCGGCGGCAGAACGGGCGGCACGCTCGCGGGCAATATCGGGTTCGTCGTGGCGTTCATTCAGTACGCAGGCATGTTCTCGAGCCCGATCAACAACATCGCGGGCATCGTCAACACGATCCAGTCGTGCCTTGCCTCCGCCGAGCGCGTGTTCACGCTCGTGGACGAAGAGGACGAGACGGAGATCGAAGACGGCAAAACGCTCGACGACCCGCAGGGCGTCGTGGAATTCAAAGACGTCTGCTTCCGCTATCTGCCCGACAAGCCCCTGATCGAAAACCTCA
>JAFRTA010000368.1 GCA_017427315.1 Clostridia bacterium | reverse complement strand
GAAACGGCGACGCATACCACCGAAAAAACGCCGATCAGCGCCAAAGACCAGAAATTTCTGCATAGAAAAATGAATATGAGAACGCAGAAAACCAGGATAAGTTTGGAGCGTGCGTCAAGCTGATGCAGAAAGGATTTCCCCGGGAAATACTGACCGATCGTTATATCCTTAATCATTTCGGGCACCTCCCGGAAAGATAAGCGCAGATCGCGTCTGCAGCCTGTTCAACGGTATAGATGCCGGTCGGAAGCGAACACCCCGCATTACGGAGCTTGTCCGTGATACCGGTAACCTCCGGAACGGACAATCCCATGGCGGTCAGCTCGCTGCTGTGAGAAAAGATTTCCTCAACGCTTCCCTGCATCGCGATTTTTCCGTGGTCAACGACGATAACCTCATCCGCGATTCGAGCAACGTCGTCCATACTGTGGGATACGAGCATGACGGTCTTATCCGTTTTTTTGCGATAATCGCATATCATCCGCAGAATCATTTCCCGACCCGACGGGTCAAGACCGGCAGTCGGCTCGTCAAGGATCAGAACGTCGGGATCCATCGCCATAACGCCGGCAATCGCGATACGCCGCTTCTGCCCGCCGGAAAGCTCGAAGGGAGAGCGTTCGAACAGCTCCGGCTCAATACCGACGTATGCCGCAGCCTTTTTAACGGCGCGCTCTGTTTCTTCCGGCGATAGGCCCATGTTTTTCGGGCCGAAGGCGATATCCCGATAAACGGTGTCTTCAAACAACTGATATTCCGGATACTGAAAACACAGACCGATTTTAAAACGGATCCTGTATGCGGATTCCTTCGATTCGTTGATGTTTTTTCCCTGAAAGAATACTTTCCCGGACGCGGGCTTCAACAATGCGTTGAAATGCTGAATCAGCGTGCTTTTACCGCTTCCGGTATGACCGATGACAGCTTTGATCCCGCCTCTGCAAAGGGACAGGTCGACACAATCCAGCGCACGGATCTCGAAAGGAGTTCCGGCTCCGTAATAATAAACCAAAGCTTTCGTTTCGATCAGATTCATGAATGTTCTCCGATGTATTGTAAAAATGCGGAAACAAACGCGTCAGGCGTCAGCGGCAGGCCTTTCAGCTCTATGCCCTTCTTTTTCAGCAATGCAGCAAGCATTGCGGTCTGCGTCGTATCCAAACCGACGGAACGAAGCGCTTCCCGATCGGAAAACACTTCCGCGGGAGAGGCGCAGGCAACGATCCGCCCCTCGTCCATAACGGCGACGCGATCGGCAAGAACGGCCTCGTTCATATAATGCGTGATCAAAACGACCGTAATTCCGAATTCCTTGTTCAGCTCAAGAATCGTGTTCATTACTTCTTTTCTGCCGGCAGGATCGAGCATCGCTGTCGGTTCATCCAGAACAATACATTCCGTTCGCATCGCGACGACACCTGCGATCGCCACCCGCTGCTTCTGTCCTCCGGAAAGCTTATGCGGCTCGTGGTTTCTGTACTCGTACATCCCGACGCGCTTCAATGCGTCGTCAACGCGGACGCGAATTTCCGCAGGATCGACTCCGAGGTTCTCGGGACCGAAAGCCACGTCCTCCTCAACGATAGACGCGACGATCTGATTATCCGGATTCTGCATCACAACGCCGATTTTCGCACGGATCTCATATTCCAGCGATGGGTCGGCGGTATCGAGCCCGTCAACATGAACGGACCCCTTATCGGGAAGAGCCATTGCGTTGCAAATCCTCGTAAGCGTTGATTTGCCGGAGCCGTTGCGGCCTAAAATCGCAAGGAACTCTCCTCTTTCGACGTCAAGGGTAACGCCTTTCAGAACGGGAGGAAGCTTTTCTCCTTCGTTATCGCCGTCGTAGCTGAACCATACGTCTTTGATTTCGATAATCCGATCGCTCATTTTTTTCTCCATAATGCGGCTGCGCCGCAGGGAAGCGCACATCTCTGCGCCGTAACGGGCAGGCCGAGCTCGTCGGCTTCGATCGTTCCGCCGAACCGACGTCCAACGGTAACGTCAAGGATATACTTCATAACCGACGGGGAAAGACCTGCGGTATAGGAATTTATCAGGAAAGCAGAGGCGTTTTCCGAAAGAACGGGCAAGCAGGCGGCGACGAGGTCGTATATCTCGTCCTCGAGCTTCCATACCTCTCCCCCGGGCCCTCTGCCGTAAGACGGAGGGTCCATAATAATGATATCATATTTATTCCCGCGTCTTGTTTCGCGTTCGACGAATTTTTTGCAGTCGTCGACAAGCCAGCGGACCTTTTTATCGGCAACGCCGGAGATGACTGCGTTCTCTCTCGCCCATTGAACCATTCCTTTCGCGGCGTCAACGTGCGTCACACGGGCGCCGGCAGCAAGAGCGGAAACGGTAGCGGCCCCCGTATATGCGAACATATTCAGAACACTGAGCTCGCGGTCAGAGTATTTTACGATTTCCGCGATACGGTCCCAATTTGCCGCCTGTTCCGGAAATATTCCGGTATGCTTGAAACCCATCGTTTTCACATGGAAGCGAAGCTCTCGATACCCGATCGTCCATCGGTCGGGTATTTTTTTGCACAGTTCCCATTGACCGCCGCCGCTACCGGAGCGGTGATACCGTGCGTCGGCGGAACGCCAGCGGGGATCTTTTCTCGGCGTGTTCCAGATCACCTGCGGATCGGGACGGATAAGGATCACGTCGCCCCAACGTTCCAATCGCTCGCCGGAGCTGCAGTCAATCAGCTCATAATCT
>JAFRTA010000367.1 GCA_017427315.1 Clostridia bacterium | reverse complement strand
GACGGTACGACGCTTCTGGGCGCAGACGACAAAGCGGGCATTGCGGAAATCGTAACGCTGGCGGAATACCTGGTCGAACATCCGGAAATGAACCATCGGCCGATTTCGATTTGTTTTACGCCGGACGAAGAAATCGGCAGAGGGACAGAACGCTTTGACGCCGAACGGTTCGGTGCGAAAAAAGGTTATACGGTCGACGGGGGACCGCTCGGCGAGCTGGAATATGAAAATTTCAACGCGGCTTCGGCGAAGATCACGGTAAGAGGGTTGAATATTCATCCCGGTTCGGCGAAAAACAAAATGAAAAACGCCGTTTTAATGGCGGCGGAATTTGCGGCTGCAATGCCTCAGGCGGAAACGCCGGCGCATACGGAAGGCTACGAGGGTTTTTATCATCTGTGCGAGCTGAGGGGAGACGAAAACGCGGCGGTCATGAAATATATTATTCGGGACCACGATAAAGAGAAATTCGAATCCCGCAAGAAATATATCACCGCCATGACGGAATTCATGAATCAACGCTTCGGCAACTGCTTTTCCTGCGAGCTTCGGGACAGTTATTACAATATGAAAAACATTATCGAATCCGTTCCGGAAATGATTGAAAATGCGAAAACAGCGTTTATTGCCGCCGGCGTCGAACCCATGATCGTTCCGATTCGCGGCGGAACGGACGGCGCGATGCTTTCCTACAAAGGCATTCCGTGTCCGAACCTCTCGACGGGAGGAGAAAATTTCCACGGCGTGCATGAATTTATCAGCGTGCAAAGCATGACGAAAATGGTCGGCGTGCTTTATCAGCTCGTTCGCGACTGAAGCTCCGCTCCCGTCGGACCGTTTTTCTGTTCGCCGCCGAGCCGCCGAATCCAAAGTTTTTTAAAAAAACACTTGACATTCCGCAGCTCTTTTGTTATAATCTCTTTTGTTCCGCGGCTTGCGGAATGAAATATAACGCGAGAGTGGCGGAATCGGCAGACGCGCACGTTTGAGGGGCGTGTGGTAATCCCGTACGGGTTCAAGTCCCGTCTCTCGCACCAAAAAAGCCTCGTCGTCAGACGAGGCTTTTTGTCGGAAAAAGGAGATGTTTATTTGAAAGATTACGACGTTGTGATTATCGGCGCGGGCCCCGGCGGTATCTTTTCCGCGTATGAACTGATGAAAAAGGCGCCGCAGTTGAAGGTAGCCGTATTCGAGACGGGGAACCCGCTGGAAAAAAGACGCTGTCCGATCGACGGCGATAAAATCAAATCCTGCGTCAACTGTCCCGTCTGCGCCATCATGACCGGCTTCGGCGGCGCAGGAGCGTTTTCGGACGGGAAATATAATATCACAAACGATTTCGGCGGAACGCTATACGAACACATCGGCAAGGCGAAGGCGCTCGAGCTGATGCATTATGTCGATGAAATCAATCTTTCTTTCGGCGGAGCGGGAACAAAGATGTATTCGACAGCGGGAAGCGAATTCAAGAAGCTTTGCATGCAGAACAAGCTTACGCTGCTGGAAGCCTCGGTAAGGCATCTCGGTACGGATATCAATTATATTGTTCTTGAAAATCTCTATAATGAGCTGAAAGAACACATTGACTTTTATTTCCGTACTCCGGTCGAGAGGATCGATCTCAACGGCGAGGGATATATCGTATCTTATGCCGACGGCGAGGCCGCCTGCAGATACTGCGTCGTTTCCGTCGGCAGAAGCGGCAGCAAATGGATGGAGGAGACCTGCCGGCAGCTCAACATCGAAACGAGCTCCAACCGCGTCGATCTCGGCGTGCGCGTTGAGATTCCCGCCGTGATATTTTCCCACCTTACAGACAAGCTTTACGAGAGCAAAATCGTCTATCGTACGGAAAAATTCGAAGATAACGTCAGGACCTTCTGCATGAATCCGAACGGTATCGTCGTGAACGAAAACACCAACGGCATCGTTACCGTGAACGGTCACAGCTTTGAAGATCCTGGCAAAAAAACGGAGAACACCAATTTTGCGCTTCTGG
>JAFRTA010000366.1 GCA_017427315.1 Clostridia bacterium | reverse complement strand
CATACCCCGACGACGTACGACGTCAAGAATATCAACGAAAATTAACGTTGAATGCCGTCGGGACGGGACACCATTTTATGCCGCCCGCCCACAACGACATTCAAAACGGCAGAGGTCTGCCGTGCTACCGGCGGGTGTGCCCAACTCCCCGATAAATCAGAATTTATTCCTCTATCGCCGCGGCGGTTACCCGCTCGAGCAGGCCGTCTTCATATATTTCGTCATATTTGCTCCAATACCCGGTCCGCGTTGTCTCTGAGAAAATTTCCGCGCATGCCGAACCGCAGCTCAAGCGCCGTGTCGCGGCTTCCTTCTATTTCGGCATGAACGATATATTGCTGATCCTCGATCCAGTATTCCGCTCCCGAGACCCGATAGTCGCTGCCCGCGTGCAGCTCTGCTCTGTAATTCCAGTCAAGATAGTCCTGCGCGTTGCGCATTGCAAGGTATTTTGATACGGGATTCCCGAACAGCACGTTCAGAAGCAGTCCCGCCGGTATCAGCGCTGCCGCCGCCGCGAGCGTCACGGCGACCGAGATGATTTTCGTTCTGCGTCTGATGTGTTTCTTCTCTTCTTTCGCGTAATCCGCGACGACCTGAACGGTCTGTTTCGTTTCCGCATTCATTTCCCCGCTTTTCCTTTCTCCGTCGATGATCTCTCTGATTTCGACCTCATAGAAGTCCGCCAGCTCGACCAATACGCTCAGGTCGGGCAGGTTGTTTCCGTTCTCCCAGCGGGAGACGGAGCGGTCGGAGACGTGAAAACGCTCCGCAAGCTGTTCCTGCGTGAGCCCCTTTTCTTTCCGGAGCCGTTTCAAAAAGGCGCCGATTTTTTGCTGATCCATCGCCGGTTCATCTCCTTTCGTCCTCAGAATAGCACGTTTTGCAGCGAAATAACACGACGCAAAGCGGGGGAACGCCGTAGTTTTCACACCCCGACACGCCGTGTCGGGTACATTTTACGGATATTATACGCGATTTTTACCGGAATGTCCATAAATGAATAAAATATACTTTTCTTTTCCGTCGGCTTATGATAAGATAGAAAAAAACAGAGAGGGGGACATTTTTTATGAAGATTCTTGTGCTCAACGGTTCCCCGGCGGGGGAGAACAGTATCACGCTGTATACCGTCAAATTCATTCAGAAGCATTTCCCGTCGAGCGAGTTCGAGGTGCTGCACGTGGGGCAGCGCATCCGCGCGTATGAAAAGGATTTCACCGCCTGCGAAGAGGCGCTGTCCGACGCGGAAATGATTCTGTTTTGCTACCCGGTCTATACGTTCCTCGCGCCGGCGCAGCTTCACCGTTTTATTGAGCTGATGAAGGAGCGAGGCGTGGACGTGCGGGGCAAGCTCGCCACGCAGGTCACCACCTCGAAGCATTTCTACGACGTGACCGCGCACCGGTTCATTCAGGAAAACTGCGCCGACCTCGGGCTTCACTATATCCGGGGGCTGTCCGCGGATATGGACGACCTGACGACCGAAAAGGGCAGAAAAGAGGCGCTGGACTTTTTCAGCTTCGTGCTCCGGTCCGCGGAGCGCGGCTGGTTTGAGCCCTCGCCGCTGCCCGAAACGGTGGAAAAAGAGGCGCCGCCTGTCCCGGACGTACCCGCCGCTCCGGCGGAAAAACGCCCCGGCAAGGTCGTGGTCGTCGGCGATTTCGACGCCGAAGCCGAGGCGGACGCGCCGCTGCGGACCCTGATCGAACGGTTCCGCGCCGCGCTCCCGATGGATTCGGAGCTTGTCAACATCCGGGAATTCCCGTTCGCGGGCGGGTGCCTGGGCTGCTTCCGCTGCGCCTCGACCGGCAAATGCGTCTATAAAGATCATTTCGACGATTATCTGCGGAACAATATCCAGTCCGCGGACGCCCTCGTCTACGCCTATACGATCAAGGACCACTCCATGGGCTACCGCTTCAAGCTCTTCGACGACCGCCAGTTCTGCAACGGGCACCGCACCGTCACCATGGGCAAGCCCGTCGGATATCTCGTCTCGGGCGACCTTGCCGCGGAGCCGAATCTGCGTCTTCTGATGGAGTCCCGCGCCGAGGTCGGCGGCAATTTCTTCGCCGGGATCGCGACGTCCCCTGCCGGGGTCGGGTGCGTCGCCGGGGTGCTCGAGTACGCGATCGCGCACGAATACCTGCCGCCGAAGAATTTCTACGGCGTGGGCGGACTGAAGATCTTCCGCGACCTCATTTATCAGATGCAGGGACTGATGCGCGAGGATCACCGCTTCTACAAAGCGCACGGCTTCTACGATTTTCCGCAGAAGCGCAGGGGCCGCATCGTCGCGATGTATGCCGTCGGCGCGCTGATGAGCAACGAAAAGCTGCGCAAAAAGGCCGGCTCGAAAATGACCGAGGGAATGGTCATGCCGTATCAGAAGGTACTGGAGAAATTCTGATTTAACGGCGAAGCCGTAAAATCAGAATTTCGGGTATCGGGTATCGGATCTTGTGGATCGTGCTTGTGAATTATATTGTTTGTTTCTATTGTATTCACAGCGTCAATTCTTTGATTTGAGCCGCGGTTTCGGCACGATATCCGATCCCCGATCCCCGATATCCGCGGAGGGCGTCAGCCCGACAAATCAGAAT
>JAFRTA010000365.1 GCA_017427315.1 Clostridia bacterium | reverse complement strand
CTCCTGTTCATTGTTTTTATTATTATAGCAGAGTTGCCGCGCGATTGCAACAAAGAATATTCGGGCAGATTGCAACAAAGAATATTCGGGCGGCTTCCGCCGACCGGAAGATCTCCCCTTTTTATTGACATGCCTGCCGGAATATAATATATTAGTATACGATAGATCCGGCGGCGGAAAGGAGCTGTCGACATGCGGAATATCGTTCTGCTCGGGCTGCAGTCCTCGACAAATCTCGGCGACACGCTCGTTTTTGCCTGCACCGAAAAAATCATCGAAAAAATCCTCGCTTCTCACGGGGTTCGTGATCTTGTGCCCGTTTCCTGCGATATGTACGGCGAAGAATGCTACGCCGCGCTCGCCGAGCTTACCGCGGCGCCGGGAGACGCGGATGAAAACGGCGTCCGGCAGGCAAGAAAAGAAATGATCGTTTCCCGCGCGCGGGAAAGGGCGCGGGCGTATATTACCGCGGATACCGCGGCGGTCGTTTTTTTCGGCGGCGGGATCATCAAGCCCGGACATTCGCTGAAGCTGGGGTACTGCATGGAACCGTATCTCCGCCGGGCTAACGAGCTCGGGATCCCGGTCATGATCAGCGCGGCGGGCGTAGACGGCTATGCCCCCGACGACGAAAGCCGCGTCTTCGCGGAGATCCTCAATCTGCCGTGCGTGAAGTCGGTCACCGTGCGCGACGATATCGAACTGCTGAAACGGGCTTATATTACCTCGCCGGAGATCCGGATCGGAAAGGTCCCCTGCCCGACGCTCCTGTGCAGAGAGCTGTTCCCCATGAGACCGCGGAAAGAGACCGGAGTGATCGGGCTCGGCGTGATCAAGCCGAAAAAAATGGCCGAACAGCATCCGGATTTCACCGCGGAAAAGCAGATCATGCTTTTGGACGGGATCGTTGCCGAGATCGAAAAGCGCGGATACCGGTGGCGTTTTTTTGCCAACGGACTGCTCTCCGATCATCGGTTCGCGTCGGATTTTCTGCAATCCACGGGACGAAACGTGTCGGAGGAAACGGTCCTGCCGAATCCGCAGGACGTGCAGAGGCTGTTGGAAATCTACCATACCTTTGACGGCATCGTCGCCTCGCGTTTCCACGTCGCGGTCCCGGCGTACAGCTACGGCATCCCCTTCGTCGAGCTCGTCTGGAACGTCAAGCAGACGCATTTCGCGAAGGATATGCATCTGGAGGACAGTTTTTTCAATCCGGAGACCGCCTCCCCCGCACAGATCGTCGACCGGCTGTTTGAGAATATGGCAGAACCGCCGCCCGAAGCGCCTGTGAACCCGCAGGACACAATCGACGAGCTCGAACGCTTTCTGACTGCATACGCCGGCATTTGAAACAGGAAAAAAACGATGGAAGAACAAAGAGAAAAAGCAATTCTGATCGGGATCGACGACGGCACCTACGACGCAGAGCATTCGATCGGCGAACTCGGGCAGCTCGCCGACACCGCCGGCGCGGAAACGCTGTTCACGGCGATCCAGCAGCGTACGTCGCCGGACGGCGCGACCTTCATCGGCATCGGGAAACTCTTTGAGATCAAAGAGATCGCCGAGGCGAACGGGGCGGATCTGCTGATCTTCGACGGGGAGCTGACCCCGACGCAGCAGAGAAACATCGAAAAACTGACCGATATCCGCACGATCGACCGCACGACGCTGATCCTCGACATCTTCGCCCTGAACGCGAAAAGCGGCGCGGGCAAGCTGCAGGTGGAGCTCGCGCAGCTCAATTACATGCTGCCGCGCCTCGGCGGCAAGGGAACGGAGCTGTCGCGTCTGGGCGGCGGTATCGGCACCCGCGGTCCCGGCGAAAGCAAGCTCGAAAGCGACCGCCGCCACATCCGCCGGCGCATCAAATATATCGAAGAAGAACTGAAACGGACCGAGAAAAACCGCGCCCTGATCCGTTCAAGCCGCAAAAAGCGCGGCGTCGTCACCGTCGCCGTGGTCGGCTATACCAACGCGGGCAAATCGACGCTCCTGAACGCGCTGACCGACGCGGGCGTGCTGGCGCAGGACAAGCTCTTCGCCACGCTCGACCCCACCTCGCGCGCGCTGAAGCTGCCGGACGGGCGTTCGGTCATGCTGATCGACACGGTCGGCTTTATTTCCCGTCTGCCGCATACGCTCGTGGAGGCGTTCAAATCCACGCTCGAGGAAGCCGCGGGCGCGGATCTGATCCTGAACGTGTGCGACGCGTCCGACCCGCATTTCGACGAGCATCTGCGCATCACGCGGGATATCCTCACCCAGCTCGGCGCGGGAAGCACGCCCGAGGTCACGGTGCTGAACAAGTGCGACGCCTGCGCGGACGTGTTCATGCTGCCGTTCGGGCGGCACGTGGTCCGCATCTCCGCGCTGCAGAAAAAAGGGCTCGGCGAGCTGCTGGACGAGATTTCGAAAGCCCTGCCCGACACCGTGCGCCGCGTCGAACTGCTGGTTCCGTATACGGACGGCGGCGCGGTCTCCGCCCTGCGCGAGCTCGGCAGAGTGGAAAAAGAAGAATACACCGAAGACGGCGTCCGCGTCACCGCGCTCATCGACGCGCGGTATCTGTCGAGGTTTGAGAAGTACGGTAAATTCTGATTTATCGCTCCGCTAAATCAGAATTTACAAAAAAGCAAGGCGTCCCGGAACGGACGCCTTGCTTTTTTGTCAGAACGCGAAGTATTTTTTCAGAAGCCGGTCGGTGCGTTTGCCCAGAATCGTCAGAAGCTGCGCCGCCTCTTTTTTCTCATCCTCCGTGCCGGTGGCGTACTGCTTCATCAGCCGCCCCTCTTCATAGCAGAGCTCATCGTGGATCGGGAAGTAGTTTTTCAAAAGGAAGCAGGCGTAGCGGATCAGACGCCGCTCGCCCACGAGACGGAATTCCGCGCTGATCGTATCGATCGCCACCGAATAAAGGTCTTTGATCGAACGGATCAGCTCCGTGCGCTCGTTTTCGCGGGCGAAGACCATCGTCGCGCAGATGAAGGCGTTGCGGTTGCTCTCATAGGAAGAATGGCTGTCGGTGCTGCCGACAACCGGAAAGACGTTCCCCTTCGCCCGCTCCTCGTAATACCGTGCGGTCTGGAAACCGTTCTGCTCGAAATAGTTCTCGCCGCCCAGCACCTCGAACGCATCGAAGAACCGCTGCTCCATCATATAATCCGTGAAACGCTCGGGTACCTGATAAACGTCGCTGAGCCAGTTCGGGTGCGCGAAGATACCGAGGCCGTTTCCCTTGCGGATCTCGTCGAAGATCCAGCGGTAGGTCGCGATTGTCGTCGGTTCGATATCGTCGGGCACGTCGAGGGTATCCGCGATCGTCTGCATCTTCGCCATGAATTCCTCAACGGTCATCACGTCGGGCACATCGTTTTCACGGATCGCCCGGGCGGAAAGATCCTTCCCCCGTTCCGCAGTCGCGGCACCTTCGATCAGCGCGTTGATGCTGTATTCGCCGCCGAAATTCACGATATGCACATCGTTTCTGTACCCGTTCACGGCGGGCAGATGTATTTCCTCGCCGGGCACGATATTCAGCGCGATCGGCAGATCTTTATAGAAATCCCGCGCCTCGAGCGAGGGGTAATACCGCCCGTGGTCGCTGACGACCATGAAGTCATAGCCGTATTTTCTGTAATTCGCCGTGACGACCGCAGGGATCTGCCCGCCGTCGGACCGCGTGGTATGGATATGCAGGTCGCCGATGAACGGATAACGCTCCGCGAGCTCGCCCTCGACACAGTAAACGGAGAGCTGTACAAGACGCTTGCCCTCCCCGTCGAATACGCGGATGAGATACTCCTGCTCGCTGTCGAAGGTGTAACGGAACGCGAAATCTCCCGCGCCGTCGCTCTTCACGGTAAGATCGCGGAAGTCGCTCAGACGGGGATAGTCGCGCGGCCGGCCCTGATCCATCGCGCAGACCGTCAATCCATATTCCGTGTCCGGTGCAAAAACCGGCCGCCCGCCGGTCTGCCGGATATGTATCAGGGCCTCTTTCCCCGCGGCGAACACCTTCGGGAAAATATCGAAATCGTTCAGGATATCCTCTTTTTTGTATGCCATATCAACTGCTCCTTTCGGGTTTGGGAATATTATATTACTCGGTTGGAAGATTTGCAAGTAAATTCTGATTCAACGGCAAAGCCGTTGAATCAGAATTTACTCCTCCGTCTGCTTCCCCAGAAAGTTCGCCGCGACGCGGGCGATCTTGATCTCGGTATCCGTCGGCGCCGAGACCGAGCCGGTCCGCAGGAAGATCACCGCCCCCGTCACGTCGCCGCTGCCCACGATGGGGAACGCCGCCGCGGCGGAACGTTGCAGGCCTTCGATCGGGATCAGTTCCTTTCCGCTGCCGCAGACGAATTCCGCGCGGTTTTCCATGATATCCTCCAGCTCTTTCGTGATCCGCTTGTCCGCCGCCTCGCGTTTCGGCAGCCCGACCGCCGTGATCACGTGGTCCCGGTCGGTAATGATCACGGGCAGATCCGTCGCCCGGTACAGAACGTCCGCATACTGCGCCGTGAACTCCGAGAGCTCCCCCATCGGTGAATACTTCTTAAAAATGACCTCGCCGTCCGCGTCGGTATAGATCTCCAGCGGGTCCCCCTCGCGGATACGCATGGTCCTTCTGATCTCCTTCGGGATCACGACCCGGCCGAGGTCGTCGATCCGTCTGACAATTCCGGTTGCTTTCATCTATCATTCTCCTTTATATTCAGACTTTGACGCTATTGTCTGTATTTTTCGGAGAATTATTCTATTTCGGATTCTGATTTTTCTTCGTATCCCGACGGTATATCGGCTCAAACCGCGGTCTTGATTTCCTATCGTTATAATAAGAACCCGTTTTCGCGCCGGGGACATTGTTCCGTCATTTTCGCAAAGCGATACCTCGCTTTGCGGCGCGTCCGCGCACCGGAATTTTGCGTTGCAAAATTCCGAAACTGTGGTATAATTAAAAAGAAAAAATATTGCCGGTTTGGCCGGAAGGGAGGGCGTTCCGTGGTTTTGTCGGAGCTTGCCGCGTACGCGTGGGAAAAATACCGTATCGACGAACAGCGCAAGTGGGACGACTTCCCGGGCTTCTCGGTGCTTTGTCATCCCGGAACCGGCAAATGGCTCGCGCTGCTGATGCGCTGGTGGGACGGCGATCTCGGCGAATGGATCGAGCGCTGCGACCTGAAATGCGGCGCGGCGTGTTCGGCGGAATTCAAAAAGCCCTGGCTTTCCGCGCCGCTTCGGATGCACGGCGCAAAGTGGATCGGCGCCGCGTTCGACGACAGGACGGAAGCGGACGTAATCTTCACCCTGTTCGACCGGGCGGTCTCCGCGGAAGAACCCTGCGGCTATACGGTCGTTCTCGCGTCCTCGCTCCCCTCCCCCGGCGCTTACCGCGAAACGGCTCTTCCCTTCGCCGACAGCGCGTACCGTCCCGCAGGGGAAGCGATTCCGGAACGGCTGCGCGAAATGCGCAGGATGTACGATTACGGCGGAAACTCGCCGCAGCGGCGGGCGCAGAATTTCTTCCGGCAGGGGAAATTCATGGAAGATTACGAGGACGACGCGCCGTGGACGGGCGACTTCGTCTGTTATTTCCCGACCTATCACGATTTGACGACGAAGCAGCTTCGCGGCTATTTCTCATGGCGCACGCGCGCAAGAAAAGGCGATTTCCGGCCGATCTGCGCCTCCGCCGCGTATCTTTATATCTACGAGCTGCTGAACGGGATCGGCGCTGCTTCGGCGCGGGAAAGCCTTGAAAAACTGAAGGCGTTCGAAACCGGATATCTCGACGCGGGTATGGGAGACGGGCGGATGCGTCAGAACCTGCGGCGCTGGATGACCGAGCTTGCCGTCATCAGCAACGTCCCCCCGCAGACCGCGCGGGAATACGCCGACCCGGAGCTGATCGGCGCCGACGGCGCGCTTGCCGCCCTGAAAAGTCCGGAAACGCGTTCGGACGAGGAAGTCTTCACGGCGCTGTGTTTTTTCGGCGGCAAAAAAATCGCGGCGTCCCCCGTATTCACCGCCGACGCCGGGAAGGGCGTGCATCTGTTTGCCGACGCGTGGCGGCGCGCGGCGGCGGATTACCGCGCCGACGGGAAAAAGCTGGCGGCTCTCTGCTTCGGCAGGCGCGTCGCGCGGCGGTGGTTCCCGTTGAATAACGCCGTTTATTATCGGCAAAGCAGACCTGCGGATTTTTCCTACGCGCTCACCGAGTGCCGCTCTTATACCCTTTCGGCCGGCGTCTGGCAGGAGCACGCGTACGATAAGGTTTTCTTTGACCGGGACAGACTGCGCGGATTTCTGCGCACGGCCGATTTGCATCTGCGGCGCTATCTGAAAACCGGACGCGCCCTGAAGGAAAAGCCGGAGGACGCGTGGGCCTCGCCCTTCATCGACGCGGCGATCGAAGAAGACCGGCGCGCGGCGATCGCAGCGGCAAGGCCGAAAATCACGATCGATTTAACGGGGCTGGATAAGATCCGCGCAGACGCGCTTGCAACGCGGGACAGTCTGCTGACCGAAGAAGAACGCCTCGAAGCGCGGGAGCCTGCGCCGGAGCCGCGGGATGAGCCCGCGCCGCCCGGGCAGGAGCTTCCGCTCAACGACGTACAGATCCGGATCCTGCGCGCGCTGCTGCGGGGCGAATCACCCGACGGCATCGTCAAAGCCGACCGCCTCATGCCGTCCGTCGCGGCGGATCTCATCAACGAGGCGCTGTTCGACCTGATCGGCGACGTCGCCGTGCTGTGCGAAAACGACAGGCTGTCTCTTGTGGAAGATTACACGGACGACGTTGCCCGAATACTCGGAGGAACTGACCTATGACCGAAACGCAGAAAGTACCGAAGCGGATCGCGCAGACGGTGCTGAACTCATTAAAAGGCGGCGTCGTGCCGCGCATCGGTCTGCCGTATATCACGGTCGGACGCAAAAACGAAATCGAAGCGCTTCTGCGCGACGTGGAGATCATTTCGGAGGGCGGCGCCTCTTTCCGCTTTATTGTCGGGCGGTACGGCTCCGGCAAGAGTTTTTTGCTGCAGACGATAAGGAATTACGTCATGGACCGCGGGTTTATCGTCGCCGACGCCGACCTCTCTCCCGAACGCCGCCTGCAGGGCACGCGCGGGCAGGGGCTCGCCACCTATCGCGAGCTGATCGGCAATCTCTCGACCAAGACAAAGCCGGAAGGCGGGGCTCTGACGCTCGTGCTCGACCGCTGGATCAGCGCCGTACAGAGCGAGGCAATCGGAGAAACGGGACTTGCGCCCGGCGACCCGGCGCTCACAGCCGCCGCCGATCGAAAAATCTACGCCGTGACCTCCCGCGTCAGCGAGCTCGTGCACGGCTTTGAGTTCGCGAAACTGCTCTCCGCCTATTATCACGCCTACATCAACGGCGACGACGAAACGAAAGCGAAGGTCGTGCGCTGGTTCCGCGGCGAATACGCTCTCAAAAGCGAGGCGAAGGAGGCGCTCGGCGTCAATATCATCATCACGGACGACGACTGGTACGAATACCTGAAGCTCTTCGCCGTATTCTTCCGGCTGGCAGGATACGCCGGCATGCTGATCCTCATCGACGAACTCGTGAATATCTTCAAGATACCGAACAGCGTCACCAGACAGTATAATTACGAAAAACTGCTGACGATCTATAACGACGCGCTGCAGGGCAAGGCGCGTTATCTCGGCGTTATCATGGGCGCGACCCCGCAGGCGATGGAAGACAGGCGCCGCGGCGTATACAGCTACGAAGCGCTTCGCTCACGACTCGCCGAGGGGCGCTTTTCCAGACCCGGAGCGCGCGATCTTCTCGCGCCGGTGATCCGGCTCGAACCGCTGACCGCGGAAGAAATGCTCGTGCTCTGCGAAAAGCTCGCGGATATGCACGCGGGGCTTTACGGCTACGGGCGACGGGTCGGGACCGAAGATCTGGTGCGCTTCATCAAGATCGAATACGGACGCATCGGCGCGGATCTGAACATCACCCCGCGCGAGGTCATCCGCGACTTTATCGAGCTGCTGGACCTGCTTTATCAGCATCCCGACGCCGGCGCTGCGGAGCTGCTGGAATCGGACGAATTCTTCTACGCGGAGTCGGGCGCCGTTTCGGATGAAGCCGCGGCGGGATATACGGAGTTTACGGTATGAACGTTTTTGACCGGTACGCGCCTTTTATACGGGATTATATCTACCGCTCCGGCTGGCGAAGCCTGCGCGCCGTGCAGAACGCGGCGGGCGAGGCGATTTTCGGCTCGCAGGAGAACGTGCTGCTGACCGCGTCCACGGCGTCCGGCAAGACCGAGGCGGCGTTTTTCCCGATCCTCACACTGCTGGAGGAGCAGCCGTCCTCGACCGTGGGAGTGCTGTATATCGCGCCGCTCAAAGCGCTGATCAACGACCAGTTCGGTCGGCTCGGCGAGCTGTGCGAAGAACGGGATATCGCCGTAACCCGCTGGCACGGCGACGCGGCGCAGTCAAAAAAGCGGAAGCTGCTGAAAAAGCCCTCCGGCATCCTGCAGATCACGCCGGAATCGCTGGAGTCTCTGCTGATCAACAAACACATGGAGATCCCGTCGCTTTTCGGCGATCTACGCTTTATCGTCGTCGACGAGATCCATTCTCTGCTGCGGGCGGACCGCGGCCTGCAGACCTTCTGTCTGATCGAACGTCTTTGCCGGCTTGCCGGCTGCGATCCCCGCCGGATCGGACTTTCCGCGACCATCGGCGACCCGGAGGCGGCGGGAGCGTTCCTCGCGGCGGGGAGCGGGAGAAAAACGCTGATTCCGCGCTTTGACGGCGGCAAAGAAGTCTGGCGGCTCTCGATGGAGCATTTCTTCAACGCCGCGCCGCAGGCGGACGAGGGAAAAACGATTTCCGTCGAAACGCCTGCGCCGGAACCGCCCACCGATCGGGCGCCCGAGACCGCCGACCCCGGCGTCGGTTACATTTTCGAGCATACGAGAGGCAGAAAATGCCTGATTTTCACCAATTCACGCGAGGAATGCGAGGCTGTCTGCCAGGATCTGCGCCAATACTGCGAGGCAAAGCACGAGCCCGACCGTTTTCTGATCCACCACGGCAATCTTTCCGCCTCCTACCGTGAAAGCGCAGAGGAGGAAATGAAGGACGACGATTCGCTGATGTCGGTCTGCGCGACCGCAACGCTCGAGCTCGGGATCGACGTCGGCAGGCTGGAACGGGCGTTCCAGATCGACGCGCCGTTCACCGTCTCGGGCTTTCTGCAGCGCATGGGGCGAACCGGACGGCGCGGCAATCCGTCGGAAATGTGGTTCGTCATGCGTGAGGAGCATCCCGAAGCGCGGGCAATGCTGCCCGACAGCATTCCATGGTATCTGGTGCAGGGCATCGCGCTCGTACAGCTCTATATCGAAGAGCGCTTCGTCGAGCCGCCGCGCACCGACCGTCTGCCCTACAGCCTGCTTTATCATCAGACAATGAGCACGCTCGCCTCCCACGGCGAGATGACGCCGGCAGAGCTCGCCTCCCGCGTGCTGACGCTGAGCTGCTTCCGCCGTGTCACGCAGGACGATTACCGGCTTCTGCTGCGGCACCTGATTGAAAACGATCACATCAACCGCACCGAAAACGGCGGCCTGATCGTCGGACTTGCAGGCGAACGGGTCGTAAACAATTTCAAATTCTACGCGGTTTTTCAGGAGAACGTCGAATATACCGTCCGTTCCGGGCCCGAACAGCTCGGAACGATCGTCAAGCCGCCGCCCGTCGGCGACAAGATCGCGATCGCAGGGCGCGTTTGGGTCGTGGAAGAGGTCGGCCACAAGCGGCGATGCGTGGAATGTACGCTCGTCAAGGGCAATATCCCCGCCTATTTCGGCGACGTCGCAGGCGATATCCATACGCATATTCTGGAGCGGATGTTCCGCGTTCTCCGTGAAGACGTCCATTATCCTTATCTGATGCCGCACGCAGTCTGCCGCCTTGCCGACGCGCGGGATACTTTCCGCAAATCGCTGATGTCCGCGCGCCCGCTCGTTCCCCTCGGCGGCAAAATGTGGGCGCTGTTTCCGTGGATCGGCACCTATGCGTTTCTTGCGCTCGAGCGGTTTCTGAAGCTTCGCTGCGCAAGACGGCTCGGTCTTCGGGGCTTGGAATCCTCGCGTCCGTACTATATGCAGTTCACCATGCAGGCAAGCGAAGCGGAGTTTTACGAAATCGTATGCGAAGAAGCGCAGAAGGAATTCGATCCGCAGGAGCTGGTCTACCCGAAGGAAGTTCCGGTGTTTGAAAAATACGATGAATACGTACCGCCCGCGCTCGTCCGCAAGGGCTTCGCCTGCGGCGTTCTCGACGTCGACGGAATGAAAACGCGCGTATCGGCGTGGCGGCAATACCTCCGGACGCAGGAGGAACCGTGAGCGTACGGTTTTCCCAAAAACGCGCCGTCCCGGCGCGGAGACCGCAGTCCGGACGGGCTTGCAAAACGCTCCTGTTTGGATTATAATGGATCCTGCAAAAAAACATATCCGCTCGGAGGGCTGAAGCATGAAACAATATGACGTCGCGGCGTATATCTGGCCGTCCTATACCGGCAAAGAGCCCCGCTCCCGGCAGTTCTGGGAGCAGGGTATCGGCGAATGGCAATCCGTATTAAGCGCCGAAAAGCGGACGGAGGATCAGCTCCTGCCGCGTAAACCGCTTTGGGGAACCGTCGACGAAGCCGATCCCGCCGTGATGGAATTTCAGATCAAAGAGGCTCTGCGCCACGGCGTGAACGTGTTTATCTATGACTGGTACTGGTATGACCGCCGTCCGTTTCTCGAGCAGTGCCTCGACGAGGGTTTTCTCGGCGCGCCGAACAACGTGGATATGAAATTCTATCTGATGTGGGCGAACCACGACGCGGGCTACACGTGGGATAAACGGCAGTCGGCGTTGGATGAAATCATCTGGTTCGGCAGCCAGCCCCGAGAAGAATTCGACCGCGTCTGCCGCCGCGTGATCGACCTTTATTTCAAGCGGCCGAATTACTATAAAATCGACGGCTGCCCGGTCTTTATGATTTACGAGATGTCGAATCTCGTCCGGGGGCTCGGCGGCGTCGACCGGACGCGGGAGGCGCTCGAGCACTTCCGCGCGCTGACGAAGGAAGCGGGCTTCCCCGGCCTTCACCTGCAGGCGACGATTTACTCGGAACAGGCGGTCAACGTCAGCGGCGTGGACTCTGCGCGCGAGGGCTCGACGAAGGATCTCGTCCGCCTTCTGGGCTTTGACTCCGTCACGCATTACCAGTTCGTCCATTTCACGGACTGCAACCGGGATTATCTCGAGATCCTGCCGGACGTGCAGAGGGAATGGGACCGCATCCGCGCAGAATACGACGTGCCGTATTATCCGCACGTTACCGTCGGGTGGGACAACAACCCGCGGCACCGGTTCCTCACGCTGCCGATCATGAAGAACAACACGCCCGAAAACTTCAAAAAAGGGCTCGTCATGGCGAAGGAATACGCCGACGAATACAACGACGTGCCCCTGATCACGATCAATTCCTGGAACGAATGGACCGAAATGAGCTACCTCGAGCCGGACGACGTTTACGGCTACGGGTATCTGGAAGCGATTCGGGAAGTTTTTACGGATTACAGATGATTTTTCGTTCCGGAGGGACCCTTCTATGAAAAAAACAGCCGCCGCAGTATCCGTTTTTCTGATTTTATTGCTCGTTTTATCGCCGTTTTCCGCCTTTGCCTATGATTTCGACCTGAACGGCTACGCCCCCGGCGCCGCGTCGTCCTTCGTCGTCAACACCGATACCGGCAGAGTCGTTTTCGATAACGGCGGCGACGTCAGAAGGTCGATCGCGTCTCTGACGAAGATCATGACTGCAGTCGTCGTTCTGGAAAACTGCGGGGAGCTCCGGCAGACCGTCACGGTTAAACGGGCGCTGATCGACGAAATCGAAGAAACAGGGCTCGTTACGGCGGGCCTCGCCGCGGGCGAAACGATCCCGGTCGAAGAACTGCTCTATTGTCTTCTCGTTTCCAGCACCGCGGACGCGGCGCTGGTCCTTGCGGACTTCATCGGCGGGTCCGTCGACGCGTTCGTCGCCATGATGAACGAGAAGGCGGCGTATCTCGGCATGACGGATACGAACTATATCGATCCGCACGGTCTGCACAATCTTGCAGACGGGCATTATTCCACGGCGAAGGATCAGGCGGTCCTCTGCATGTACGCGCTGAAAAACGCAACGTTCGCGACGGTCGTTTCGACTGCGAAGCATACCGTTCCCGCGACGAACCTCTCCGGTCCGCGGACGCTCGAGGCGACGAACTATCTTCTGCTTGACGGAAACGCCTGCCGATACGACCGCGCGATCGGAATCAAAACCGGATACACGAAGGACGCGGGCAGATGTCTCGCCGCCGCCGCGACGAACGGGAGCGAAACTTACGTCAGCGTCGTGCTCGGGTGCGAAGCGTACAAACCGGACGGGAGTATCGAGGTGCGGCATTTCAAGGATTCGATCTGGCTGCTCGAGACCGCGTTCCGGAACTACGCCTTCAAAACCGCGCTTCTCGGGGACGAGGTCCTTGCGACGGTGCACGATCGGTGTTTCGGGATCGACGACGACGTCCCGCTGGTGCCGGGAACCGGTTTTTCGTGGCTTCTGCGCGGCGACGAGGAATTCCGGATACAGACGACGCTGCTTCGGGACAGTCTTTCCGAACCGGTCGAAAAGGGCACGAAGCTCGGGGAATGCAGGATCTCCGCGGGCGGGATCGAACTCGGGACGGTGGATCTCGTCGCCGGCGCGACGGTCGAACGGTCGGTGAAGCGTATGGCGGCGACCGTGCTGATCATCGCGCTGATCGCAATCGCGGCGCTGATTTTCCCGATCCTGATTTTCCGTTTGATTTTCGGTAAAAAAAGACGCAGGAAAAAAAGAAGGCATACCGCAGGATACAGAAGATAACATATTTCCGGAAGAAGGAAGAACACATTGAAAATCACATGGTACGGCACGGCGACCGTCGGGATCGACGACGGGGAAACGAAGCTGCTGTTCGACCCCTTCGTGCGGATGAACCGCCGCATTCCCACGACGCCGCTCGAGGGCTTTGCGGGATTTGACGCGATTTTCGTCACACACGGGCATTTCGACCATATTTACTCGATTCCCGCGCTTCTGAAAATCGACGGGGACGTGCGCGTTTATTGCACCGAAACGCCGAAGAACACGCTCGTCGGCAAAGGCGCTCCCGCGGACAGAATCGACGTGATCAAACCCGGGGATGAGCTGCGCGTCGGCAATTTCACGGTAAAGGTCTGGAAATTCCGGCATATCGTTTTCGACCCGGTCTATATCCTGACCGTGGCGCCGAAATGCACGGTTTTCTTTCCCAAGCTGTTCTGGCAGACGTATACCAATAAAAAATTCCCCTCGAAGGGGGAAATCGTCGCCTATGAAATCGAAGGCGGGGGAAAGCGGGTCTTTCTGACCGGGTCGTTCCGCGACACGCCGGAAATCGAATACCCGAAAAACGCGGACCTTCTCGTGCTCGCCAACGGCGGCAGCATATTCGTGCCGGAAAAAACGGCGGGCTTTATCGCGAAGTATACGCCGAAGGCGATCCTTGTGGATCATTTCGACAACGCGTTCCCGCCCGTGACGAGGAATCTGGATCTGACCCGGCTGAAAAAAAGAGTCCAGCGGGATCACCCGGAGATCCGGTTCATCATCCCCGAGGCGGGCAAAGAACTCGAGCTGTAAGCCCTGTCTCCGCCCCCGCTTCCGCCCACGCACCGGCAGCCGGGCTCCGGTCCGACAGCCTGCGCGGCTTCACCGCCGCTTGATGAACGACGCGCCGCTCAGGTAGGTTTCGGTGAGGAAATCCGCCATGACCTCCGGCTCGATCTTCATCCCGTCGTCCATCCAGTCGAGGATCGTATACAGAAAGCCCGAGACCGCGTAGGTCGAAAGATAATACCGCGGGTCGGTCTCCGCATAGATCAGCTTGGCGTTCGGGATCGTTTTGTTCAGCTCCGCGCGGATGCGGTTGGCAAGATCATTATTGCACCCGTTCGCCGTGACGAACTTGCACACGATAACATTGTTTCTGCAAAACTCAAGGTACTTCGTCAGATACGCGACGAAGTCTTTTTTTTCCAGAAAATCCGCGTCCGTCGCGACGATATCCCGCACGAAGGTTTCAAAGACCTCTTTTTCCGTCTGCCGGAACAGGTCGTTGATATCCTCATAGTAGAAATAAAACGTGGAGCGGTTGATATCCGCCTGCCGGACGATCTCGGCGACCGTAATCTTTTCGATGTTTTTCTCCTCCAGGAGCCGGAACAGCGCGTTGCGGATGTTCTGTTTGGTGCGCCGGATCCGTTTGTCGTCGTTGTTGAGCGG